>DATMYB010000001.1:0-8487 GCA_035561215.1 Syntrophomonas sp.
CCGCTTCACCGGTCGATTCCTCCTGTTTATGTATTAAAAATTTTTATCAGGAATTTTGATTAGCAGCAGCTTGCTCTGCTTTTCTCTGAACCACCAGGGGAGCTGATTACTTATAGAACAGACACAGCACTGCCGATATGACCCCTCCGATAGCAGCCATCCACAACGGGGCGCTCAGGTCATACATATCACCAAGTACGCCGGCCACTAACCGCATTCAATAAAATCAGTACATTTATTAACATGTACAAATGCAAATAGTATGCCAGACTGTATTCCTTTTCAGGCATCTAATTTTGGCACAACACTTGCAAAAAACTATCATGACGGCAGATTTCACTGCTGGGGCTGAATGTCCGATTCTTGTTACTTCCGGAAGATCCACATCTAAGGGGAGAAAAACGGACAAGTCCCTGGCGGATTCCAAAGCACTCATCCCAACCCTTAAAGATTTTTTCGCGAAGCACCCTTCGCTCATCCCCGGCATCTTCCTGGGGGATGCGGCCTTTGACACGGTTAGCATCTACGCAGGGCTTTTGACGGGCCTTAAATTCAAAAAAGCATTCACCTCCTGTTACTATAAATTTATGGTGATGGACACGACATCCAGCCGTGTCGTTTTCCAACTTATTGCCTAAGCTTGAATTCCAGAGCCGACACCAAATACCCGGACTGTGTGGTCGATGGGGAAGGCCGCCCCTGCTGCCCGTCGGTGAGGAGTTATATAGATGTCATCAATAAAATTTGTTGAAATTCTAAGGATTTCATGGTTTTACAATCAATTACAAAATATAAATAACGAAAGGAGAAAGACAAATGATCACTTCAATGAAGGACGCTTTCAGTGTAAAGGGGCTGCATGTTTTTATTACAGGCGGTACCCACGGATTGGGTAAAGGCATGGCCGACGCTTTCTGCGAATGCGGCGCCAAAGTTGCGATTACCGGTAGGAACGCAGAAAAGGGCAAGGAGGTACAGGAGGAGATAAGCACCAAATATCCGGGCTGCACTATCAAATATTATCAATGCGACAACACTCAAGAGGGAGCCATCGAAAAGGTGGTGGAGGATATCATTTCTGATTTTGGTCAAATAAATGTGCTGATCAACAACGCCGGCGCGGGGCGCTTCTTTGACGCTATTGATTCCGACAAAAACAATTACAAGGACTGGCACGATATAATCAACCTGAACCTGACCGGCTACTTTGTGACGGCCGTTTCGGTGGCAAAGCACATGCGCAAGCAAGGATGGGGAAGCATCATCAACATCACCTCAAACGCCGGCGAAATCGTCAATCTGCCCCAGCGGTTTGTTTCCTACAGCACTTCCAAGGCCGGCGCCAATCATATGACCCGTATGCTTGCCCACGAATGGGCTCCTTACCGTATCCGGGTGAACGCCATTGCCCCCGGCTATACCGAAAGCGACCTCTCGAGTGGCAG
Organism: Syntrophomonas sp.; assembly: GCA_035561215.1. GTDB lineage: Bacteria > Bacillota > Syntrophomonadia > Syntrophomonadales > Syntrophomonadaceae > Syntrophomonas_B. The sequence continues at coordinate 1,446 of DATMYB010000001.1, forward strand.
CAACGAGGAGGAGGCAGCGAGACATATCAAGTTCTGGACGGAGCATACCCCTACAGGACGCTGGGGGAAGCCCATTGAGGTAGCGGCTATGGCGATCTATCTTGCGTCGGATGCAAGCGAGCAGGCAACGGGTGCCATTTTTACCATCGACGGCGGGTATTCATTGGCCAACTGATCCGGCGAGTCCACGGACAGGGAACATTCGGCCCTGTTTTACCTTGATTTCGAGTTTACATATGAAGGAAAGCGGGATGAGCGCGTTGATGCCGATGTTTTCCTCAAGCATGGAAAGGAATCTGGGTTTGTCGTTGTGAAAGGCCTCGAGACAGTCCGCGAAAGCATCGGATAAGGAAAGTTGTGTCGGTCTGAACATTTGTTTATAACTCCTTTCTGATTTATGAAATAAATTGGATTTTGAACTAAATTATACTATATTTCAGCGAGGAGTTATATAGATAAAACTCAAAAAACCATTGAAAAAATAATCAATAAGTGGAGGTAATTGTATGACAACCTTAAAGAAAACATCAATAGGAAAATACGAACTATTTATTATTATCACAATGTTCATTGCTTATGGTATGGTTTTTATGGAACGCTTTGCCCTTTCGTATGTAGCGCCAATGGTTATGTCGGATCTAGGGATGAATAATACACAGCTAGGCCTGACGATGTCCCTGCTCGCTGTCTCCTGGGGGATTTCGAGCCTGGTGTTCTCTGTTTTATCTGATGTACTGAATGCCCGGAAGAAAGTCCTTGTCGTATTGATCTTAATTTTTTCCGTAGCGTCTATCGGATCAGGACTAGCGACTTCTTTTGCCTTTTTGCTGGTTACAAGAATTATCATGGGAATTGCTGAAGGCCCGGTGAATCCGCTGGCCCAGACTTTCACCAATATCGAAGTGGCGCCGTCCAGAAGAGGTTTTTGCATGGGTCTCGTTCAAAGCTCCTCGAATCTGGTCGGAACTTCTTTTGCAGCAGTTTTGGTCATTGGCCTCGCCACGTCGTTTGGCTGGAGATCCGCCTTCTATATCCTGGCTGTTCCCGGCCTCGTTTTGGCGGTAATCTTTATGAGATTCCTGAAAGAGCCAAATGCAAAGTTGGATACCGGCGAGAAAATACCGAAACCGTCGCTCCAGTCCTATCTTACGACGCTGAAAACGCACAATATCTGGATTTGCTTAATTATGACCATGGGAATGATGGGCTGGTGGATGACTTCGATGACTTATTTTTCCGTATACCTTGATCAAGTGAATGGTTTTGGCGCCGCCCAGACCGCAACGTTCCTCCTTGTCTTCGGGATTTCCAACTTTGTCTCTAACTGGCTGCTGCCGATGATTTCCGACAGAGTCGGCCGCAAACCGGTCGCGATTGGAGCGTCCTTCATGACTTTTGTTTCTACCCTCGTTGTGTTGTATATTCACTCTTTTGCATTAGCTACCGCCCTCTTGGGGATCATTCTAGTCTTTAGCGCAGGTTATGCCCCGCTTTGTCTGTCAATCATTCCTTCCGAATCCGTTCCCAGAGAAAATATGACTTCCGCCTTGGGTCTTCTTGTCTTCGGAGGAGAAATCCTCGCCAGTGCGACCGTCATTACTTTTGCCGGCGTCATGGCGGACAAATACGGTGTCTCAGCAGCATTTGTCGTTGCGTCCGTCTCGGCGTTTGTCGCCCTCGCGGCATCGTTCTTGCTGAAAGAAACAGCTCCTGTAAAACTGGCAAAAAAGGAATAAAGCTGAATTGCCATTGGTGAATTAGCGCCTGCCGTTTATTTAAGCATTAAGCACTAATTAAGAAGCTGCAACTCCCAACTGATTTCTGGTCAGATGGGAGTTGCAGTTATATGGAATAATTGGAGCTTCCTGTTATGAAGTTTGATGCTTTTTACATCATGCACCATCCTTCACACCTTCAAAGCTTCTTCTTACATATCCCTATTTAATTTTTCAAACAATTTTCGTCCGGATTCAGTAATAATTTCGTCTTGATTTTTGGACGCGTCTGGTTTTCCAGACGATCTTTTTATTTTCTCCAAATAATCGCTGACAAAGCCAACGTGGGCCTGCGCCCGAACCAGTCCGACATTTTTAATACTTCTATGAGCTTGACTTTTTCTTTTTCTTTCTCTTTTTCTACGGGTTCGTCACCAGATGTTGTCTTCGGCTCTCTCATAAATTTGCCGACAAGAGCAAGTAAAACAACCCCGGGTATCATGGTGAGAAAGAATGTAATTCTCCAGATAAAATGTTCAGAAAGTGCAACCAGAATAATAGGGCATCTATAAGTATCTTTGGCACAACACTTGCAAAAAACTATCATGACGGCAGATTTAACTGTTGGGACTAAATGTCCGATTGTTGTTACTTCCAGAGGATTCTGATCTAAGGAGAAAAAAATGATAAAAGATTTTCTTGTTGAAGCCGGTCATATCATGATGTTCGCACGCGCAATCGGAGACGATAATCCGGTTTATTACGATAAGGAGTATGCGGAAAATACGGAGGTTGGCGGCATCATCGCCCCCCCCACATTTATTCAGGCAGGCGTACAGTATGACGATGAGTGGTTTTTAAGGCCGAGGAACGGCGAACCATGGATTGGTTCGGGGAAAACACCAAGCGGCGCACAATTGGATGAGCGTGTTACAAGGGGTATGCATGCAGAGATGCACTATGAATATCACGAACTGCTCAGGTCCGGCGACATAATCAATTGCAAAGCTTATATCGGCGATACCTGGAGCAAAGTAAACAGAAAAGGACAGACACTGAATTTTGAGGATCAGGTTACAGAATATTACAACCAGAACGGGAAACTTGTTATCACGGCTCATTTCATAGTTGTTATAAAAGAGTAAAGCAAGCGAGGGGGCATTATGGCGCTTAACGAAGAAAATGTAATAATAGGCGATATCATTAATATATGCCTGGAAGAAAACCTTACAAGAACACGAATCGTTCAGTATGCGGGTGCTTCCGGCGACTATAACCCGCTTCACACGGATGAAATCTTCGCGACGCAGGTTGCCGGACAAAAATCCGTATTTGCCCATGGGCTTCTGCTCATGGGTATGTGTGGCAAAGCCGTAACGGATTATGTCGGCGACGGAAGATTGAGGAAGTTTGGAGTACGTTTTACAAAGCAGGCATTCCCGGGTGACGCGCTTTATGCAAGACTTGAGGTTAAAGATATTCATGAAGAAAACGGTGAAAAACTGATTGAACTGGATATTGCCGTCACCAATCAAAATGAAGAAACTGTATTAACAGGATATGCGACAGCAGTTATAAATGAAAGACTAAGCAAGAAAGGAGTTTCTTAATGAAAAAGATAATCAAATCCGATGAAATTCACAATTATATCAGGGATGGCGACACCGTTTTTCTCACTGGGATGACTTTAGGAGGCTTTGCAGAGGAAGCAATCATTGAAATTGAAAGAAGTTTTCTGGAGAAAGGTTCTCCCAGAGATTTGACTTTATATTTTCAGTCCGGTGTCGGAAACAGAAGGGACAGGGGAATGGCACATATTGCCCACGAGGGTCTTTTGAAAAGAGTGGTTGGAGGTCATCTGATGGGCTGCGGGCCTGAAATGGTAAAACTAAGTCAGGAAAACAGGATTGAAGTTTTCAATTTCCCCCAGGGCGTCATGTCTGCAATGTGCAGGCACATTGCGTCCGGAAAACCCGGAGTTATTACTAAAATCGGACTCAAGACAATGATGGATCCCCGCAATGGCGGCGGCAAAATGAATCAAAGAGCGGAATCGGAGGACTTGGTGGAGCTAATCAATATTCATGACGAGGAATGGCTGTTGTATAGAATTCCTAAAATTGATGTTACGCTGATCAGAGGAACAGTGGCCGATGAAAAAGGGAATGTCTCGGTTTATAAGGAAGGCTATCAGGTGGGACAACTGGCGGCGGCACAAGCGGCCAAAGCGTGCGGCGGTATTGTTATCTGTCAGGTTGAGAACATCGTGGAAGCAGGAACGATAAAGCCTAAAGAGGTTAAGATTCCGGGTATCCTTATCGATTATGTCTACGTGGGCAAGCCCGAATACCACTGGCAAACAGGGAAGACGCAATACAATCCGGTATTCAGCGGTGAAATCAGAATCCCCCTTGGAGATATTCCCCTGGAGAAATTAAGCGCCCGCAAGGTTATTGCCAGAAGAGCTGCTATGGAATTAAAAACGGGCGACATTGTAAACCTGGGCGTAGGTATCCCGGAGGCTGTTTCCTCGGTAGCGGCGGAGGAAGGCGTTGACCGCTTATTCACCTTAACAACGGAAGCAGGCGGTATTGGCGGCATCCCTGCAAACGCACTCGACTTTGGTTGCTGCTGGAATCCGGAGGCCACTTTAGAAATGGAAGATCAATTCGACCTTTATGACGGAGGTATTCTGGACTTTGGCTGCTTAGGCTGTTTACAGATCGCTCCGGACGGCAGCTTAAATGCAAGTATGCGTGACGGAGGAGCTATCGGCGTCGGCGGATTTATGAATGTTACAGGGGGCGCCGGGAAGATAGCCTTTGTTACTACGATGACCGGCGGTATCAACAAAGAGGAAGGACCAGAATTTGAAATCCAGGATGGCAGGCTGATCATTCTGAAGGAAGGCAATAAAAAGAAATTTGTCAATAATATCGAGCAGATTACCTTTAATGGGAGTATTGCGGCAGAGGAAAACAGAGATATTCTCTATATTACTGAAAGGGCCGTATTTAAGCTGACGAAGGAAGGACTTCTATTAACTGAGATTGCGCCCGGAGTTGATTTGGAGAAGGATATCCTGGCAAACATGGAATTCAAACCGATCATCAGTGAGAATCTGAAATTAATGCCTGCTGAAATTTTCAATGAGACATGGAATGGCTTAGCTAAAATTATGGATGCCAAGAGGCAATGATTTTGTATTCAAGGTATCTCGCATTTGTTAAATAAAGAACGGAGGATATCATATGAAAAAAATTGGCGTATTAGGGACAGGAACTATGGGCGCAGGCATCATTCAGGTGCTTGCACAGAATGGCTATGAGGTTGTGCTCAGAGCGAGAAGAGAGACCTCTGTACAAAAGGGGATTGCTGCCGTAAGCAAAAATCTGGACAGATTGGTGACAAAGGAAAAAATAACGGCGGCCGACAGGGACGCCGCGCTGGCCAGAATCAATGGCTCTACAGACATCAGTATCCTAGCGGACGCGGATTTTATTATTGAAGCCGCAACAGAAGATATGGAATCAAAGAAAGCATTGTTTGCCGAGTTAGACCAGATTTGCAAGCCCGGTACTATCCTTGCGACAAATACATCCTCTCTTTCTGTTACTGAAATCGCCGCCGCCACAAACAGACCTGACAAGATTGTTGGAACGCACTTCTTCAATCCCGTTCCGATAATGAAGCTCGTTGAAATCATTCACGCCGCACAGAGTTCCGACGAAACCGTAGCAACGGCTGTTGAACTTGTTCGGTCTTTAGGTAAAACAACGGTAGAGGTTAAAAAGGATTCCCCCGGATTCATTGTCAACCGGCTGCTGTTTCCCCATATGATTGAGGCGGCGCGCCTTTTGCAGGAAGGAGTCGCTTCGGTTGAAGATATTGACACGGCTGTCAAGCTGGGCCTTAATTATCCGATGGGTCCGTTTGAAATGCTGGATATGGGAGGACTCGATCTGGCAAATTCAATCATGGAGTATTTTGCAAAAGAATTTAATGATAACCAGTACGCTGCACCGCTGGTAATCAAACAAATGGTCAGGGCAGGCAAACTCGGCAAGAAGTCTGGTGAAGGTTTCTACAAATATTAAATAAACAATTCGCAGAATAGCGGGATCAGAAAGAACTTATGTAATGGAGGAGAAAAAATGAGAGAAGCTGTAATCGTATCCGCGGTCCGCACTCCGGTAGGCAGATGCCGCGGCGCTTTAGCCTCGGTACCGTCATATGAACTTGGAGCCCTTGCGGTCAAAGAAGCAGTGGAACGAGCCGGGATTAACCCGGAAGAGATTGATGAAGTAATTTTCGGTAATCTCATGAACAGTGAAATAAATAACATGGCGCGTATGGTAGCCTTGACTGCCGGCCTGCCTTTTACTGTTCCGGGAATCGCCCTGGACAGGCAATGTGCTACCGGGCTGAACGCCATTGCTTACGCGGCGATGTTAATCCAGGCCGGACACGGTAACATCATGGTTGCCGGCGGAGCGGAAAGTGATTCAGGGAGATGCTATCTTATGGAAAAACCTACAGCTCCATATCAGGTGGTTCCCCCTCAATGGGCGGAAATCAAAACGGGACCGGGCGCTTTGAATGTTCCTATGGGAATTACGGCGGAAAATCTGGCTGAACAGTATGGGATTACGCGGCAGGAATGCGACGAATTTTCCGTACTGAGTCATCAGAAGGCCGACAAAGCATGGAAAGCCGGATACTTTAACGATCAGATCGTACCCGTTCCCGTATCCTTAGGCAAGGGTAAAACAACCTTGGTTACCATGGATGAAACGGTGAGGCCTGATACGTCGAGGGAGTCTCTGGCCAAGCTTCCGCCCGCCTTTAAAAAAGACGGGGTAGTTACGGCCGGGAACAGTTCTCCCATGAGCGACGGATCCGGCGCGGTTGTAGTTATGGAAAAGGAAGCGGCGAAATCCGGAGGACATAAAATACTGGCTAAATTTAAAAGCTATGCCGCCGTTGGCGTAGATCCCGCGATTATGGGTATCGGGCCGGTGTACGCCGTCAGGAAGGTTCTTAAGCAGACAGGGATGACGCTCGGGGATATTGATCTCATTGAAATGAATGAAGCCTTTGCCTCCCAATCAATCGCCTGTATCCGTGATTTGAATATGGATATGGATAAACTGAATGTCAACGGAGGGGCTATCGCTTTAGGCCATCCGCTGGCAGGAACAGGCGGCATCTTAGCGGCTAAGATCATTAATGAATTGCATAGGCGCGATTTGCAGACCGGATTAATAACGTTCTGCTGCGGCGGCGGTCAAGGGGTAGCGGTGATTATCGAGAGGGAGTAAATAAAC
>DATMYB010000002.1:0-2306 GCA_035561215.1 Syntrophomonas sp.
GTATTTTATTCAAAAACAAAGTTTGCTCATGTATGAAAACCCTATATTTCAAAAAAGTTTATTCTACTCGTTCCTGAGTTTTATAGCGGTTGTCGGATTATCTTTCTTTGATTACAGGAAACTGGAAAGGTACTCGATACATATTTATCTGGGGACTCTGTTACTCCTCTTCATTACAGTTTTCTGGGGCACGCAGTTTAAAGGCAACAGTAGCTGGCTGGAATTAGGGCCGTTTAACATCAACTTTGTAGCGGCTAGTCCTGTGCTGTTCGTCGTTGCCTTGGCAGGTATTTTCCATCATTGGGATTGGAACCAGCCGTTTAAGCTGGTGGAAGCCATTGCTCTATTGGGGTTGCCGCTGGTTTTGATACTGATGGCGCCCTCCATTGCAACGGCAGCTATTTTCATGATTGTCTTTATGGTTATAATGATTGTTGCCGGTGCAAAATTGAAACAAATTCTTTTAACAGCAGCCCCCTTTTTGGTGCTATTGCTCCTGTCGATTATGGCTGCGCCATATAGACTGGACAGACTCACTATATTTTTGCACCCGGCAACAGATCCGCAAGGAAGCGGATATTTAAATATGCAGTTGCATAATGTGATTTCCCATTCCGGGTTTTTAGGTCAGGGACTTACTTTTAATCCCCAACTATTGCCCGAACTCCACACGGATTTTATTTTTGCCTTTATTACCTATACATTAGGCTGGATAGCAAGCATCGCACTGGTTGTTTTAATTGTCATGTTTCTAAGCCGCATTGCCTTAATCGCACGACAAGTCAAGCTGTATTACGGCAAATTACTCATTAGTGGTTTTGTAGCCATCCTCGCTATGCAGTTTTTATGGAACATCCTCATGAATTTAGGATTAGCGCCAATAAGTGACGTGGGTCTGCCCTTTATAAGTTACGGCGGTACACAACTTGTCATCAATGCGGCGATAGTAGGAATTATATCAAGCATCTACAGACGGAAAAATGTTTCGCGAGGTTACGTCTTGTCTCAGCCGCCTGGCGCACCGTTTACGGCCCCTTAAATCATTTAAGATAACCCCGCACGGAGTCGATTAACCTTATGGTTATCATAGGGAACAACAAATAGCCCCTATGCAGTATTCCATTTATAATAATGACGCGATAATATTGCGCTGTATATTATTGGTGCCTTCAACGATGGATAACATGCGGGCGTCATTACATAAACGATTGATCAAAGAGCCCTTAATCAGTGATGAAGCCCCTAAAATATCTGCCGCTGCCGCTGTCACTTCCTGGGCAATGGTAGTGGCGGATAATTTGGCCATAGCGGAAGCGACGGTAAAGTCTTCTCCCTGCAAGATTAGCTGGCAAGCCTTCCAGGTCAATAGTCTGGCCATTTCAATTTTTGTCGCCATGTCCACCAACGCATAGGAAATCGCCTGGTGGTGGACAATCTTGCGATTGAACTGGATGCGCTGGTTGGCAAAATCACGCGTTAGTTTATAAGCGGCCTGCGCGATACCCACCGAAGTAGCAGCCGTAAGCACGCGGCCGCTATCAAAGGTTTGGGTTAATAAAAAGTAACCGCTGTAGGGCGCTTCTTCTTTCAGAATCATATCCTGGGTGACTTTCACATTATCAAAGATAATTTCAGCCTGACGCACATAATCCAAAACGGACATGTCACGAAGGGTTCCGATGCGTATTCCAGGGGTGGACCGGGGAAGAACAAAGCAGCGCATGGTTGATTTTTTGTGAGAAGGATCGGTGAAAGCAAATAAGGAGATATATTCGGCATCAGGAGCGTTAATAACGTAATCCTTCCGCCCGTTTATGAGAAAACTATCCGAAATTCTCTCGGCGCGAGTCGTCATGGAATTAATGTCCGAACCACCGGTGGGCTCGGTCAAGGCAAAGGAATTTATACAGGCTTTTTTTCCGGTTAATTTGGGGAGGATTTCTTCCTTTTGCCGATCACTGCCGGCTAGCAAAAGCGGCTGCGTGAAATGAATATTGGTTTCGATAATGGTAGCCAAGCTGGGACAAACGGTAGAAATTTCTTCCATAATCAACGCCACGGTAAATATATCAAGGCCCAACCCGCCGTATTCGACGGGGACCGTGGGGCAGATAAGATTTAACTCTCCCAATAGCTCCAGCAAATGCCAATCAAAGTCGTAGTCTCTGGCGAAATCCTTGCTGAGATAGTAAGGCTTGATTTCTTGCTCGCATAATTCGTGTATGGTACGGACCAATTCTTTTTGCTGTTCATTTGGCGTTAGAATCATCACTATAGCTCCTTCCCTTCTTCCAGAGTAAATAAAG
>DATMYB010000003.1:0-3275 GCA_035561215.1 Syntrophomonas sp.
ACTATTAATAATTATGGGAGAGTAAACAGGGCAAGGAGGCAATATATGAACCCGAAAGACAGGATTATCCTGGCATTGGATGTCGATACCCATGAAGAAGCGCTTATGCTGGTCAAAGACCTGGCGCCCTATGTGGGGGCGTTTAAAATTGGGATGCAGTTGTATAACAGCATCGGCCCCGCCATTGTGCAGGAAGTAAACCAACTGGGGGGCCGGGTGTTTGTGGATCTGAAACTGCACGATATTCCCAACACGGTGAGTTCGGCAGGGAAAGTGCTGGCGCGGCTGCAGTGTTACATGTTCAATTTGCACGCTGCCGGGGGCCGGGAGATGATGAAAACGACCGTTGATGAGGTGAAGGCCGAGACTGCCGCATTAGGGATTGCAACGCCGCTGATGCTGGCGGTAACGGTTCTGACCAGCATTTCCGATCAACAGCTCAAAGAGGAGATGTTCGTGGCCGGCATGAATGTGCGCGAACTGGCGGTAAAATGGGCACAGATGGCTAAAGAATCGGGACTGGACGGAGTGGTATGCTCTCCCCGGGAGATTACTGCCATCCGGGAGGCTTGCGGATCCGATTTCAAGATTGTTACCCCCGGCATACGGCCGCGCTGGTCTGAGGTCAATGACCAAAAGCGGATTACGACGCCACGGGATGCTTTGGAGCTGGGGGCGGATTACATGGTGATCGGACGGCCCATCACCCGGGCGGACAATCCTCGCGCCGCCGCTATGAGGATAATAGAAGAATTGGAGGGAACCGACCATGCTGAGTAATGAACGGGCCATAGAAATATTTACTTCTGCCGGGGCTTTGATGGAAGGGCATTTTAAGCTAACCTCCGGCCGGCACAGCAACCGCTATATGCAATGCGCCCAGGTGCTGCAGTACCCCGATTTGACTGAAGAGCTGGCCCGCCACTTGGCAGAACAGTTTCAGGGTGAAAAGATCGATTATGTGATCGGCCCGGCCATGGGAGGAATTATTGTCGCCTATGAAGTTGCCCGGCAGCTAAAAGTCCCGGGTATGTTCACCGAACGCCAGGAAGGGCAGATGGCCCTGCGGCGCGGCTTTGGCATTAAGCCGGGGGACCGGGTGCTGGTGGTGGAGGATGTGGTTACCACCGGAGGATCGGTAGTGGAGGTTATGGAAGCAGTCCGCCAACTGGGCGGTGTAGTGGCAGGGGTTGGAGTGCTGGTGGATCGCAGCGGCGGTAAGGTCAATTTTGGCGTGCCTATGCGCGCGGTGCTGAACCTGGATATCGAATCATGGGAAGCGGAGAATTGCCCCCTCTGCCGGGAAGGCGGGGGAGAAGCGATAAAACCCGGCAGCCGCAAATAGGTTGCCATTAATGTTATACACATTCCTGCGGAAAAACCAGCTAAAATAGCCTTGTACTCTGTCAACCCTAATTCCATATTTCCTTGTCGGTTAAATTTCTGCATGGCTACGTTGTCGTCAATCGCAATACGGCCAGTATTGCTCAATCCTCCGCCTTGCCCTGCAGAAATTTCCCTCGACAAATAATATACAGACTTAGGGTTGACAGAGTACTAGCCGGCGCGAAGGAGGGAATCACGATCAAAGTTATTCTAAATGGAAACGAAATGCAGTTTGTTGAAGGCGGCTACAAATATGTTTTCGCCAAGCCCTATCAGCATTTTACCGAAAGAACCGTCAACCGGGACAACGGCGAAAAATTACATTTTGAATTATATGATAACGGCGTCCAGATTCGCACCTTGTATACCAAACAGGAAGTAAATACCATTATCAACCGCGAAGTGGCGGTGGATACGGTCAATAACCTGATTTATATTTTGGAAGCGGAAAGCCGGATTGTGAAAAATGAAAACGGCTCGGTTGAACTGCTTAAATAAAAAGTACGGCAGTGATAATGTATTTTTGTGCACGATTGTTACCACTATGGTGACACAAATATTACATATGCATCACATATTTGCGACAAACGGAACAGATACAACCAGAAAGAGGTGCCAAAATAACTGCTGATTCGACAATGAATTCCCGATTTTCCGGGCAAGGTTGAATGGTACATCAGATGATGCTTATGTTGGCATAAATCTTGCTTTATATCTAGGGTGAATATGATTTCTCCCATCATATTTGTACTTTAATATAACAGGGTTTATGTTCAAGCCATGCAGCCTTTCTGAATAAGAAAGGCTGCATGGCTTTCTGGGTTTTAGGACGAATGCGCATCAACAGCGGCGCTTTCCAGCAGCAGTTGTGCCAGTTCGGAGTTGGGATTGACCATAACCGTCCAGTAATTGTCGTAAATAACCATACCGGGTTTGGCGCCGTTGGGCTTTTTGACGTTGCGGCAAAAGGTATAGTCTACCGCCGCTTTGTCTGATTGGCCGGCCTTGCTGAAATAAGCGGCCAGGGTGGCCGCCTCCACCAGGGTTTGGTCGGGAACATCGTGGATGGATTTGATTCCCGCCGACAGCTTGACGATAACATGAGTGCCGGGTACTTCCTTGGTGTGGAGCCATAAATCGTTCCGGTCGGCTTCCCGCAGGGTAAGCCAATCGTTCTGCCGATTATTTCTGCCCACGTAAATCGATAGCCCGTCGGAAGAGGTAAAACGCCGGGGCTGGCTGCGTTCTTCCCGCTTTTTGCCTTTGTCTTTGCCGGACGACCCTTTCAGGTAGCCTTCCTTCGCAAGTTCCTCCACTATTTCATCGATCTGGGAGGGAGTTTCGGCTTGCTGCACCGCCACTGTCACCGATTCCAGATAGTCGATTTCCTGTTGATTCTGGGACATCAGTACTTCCAGGTGTTTCTGGGCGCCGCGACTTTTATTGTAGATTTTAAAGAAACGCTGGGCGTTTTGAATAGGGGTGTAACGCGGATCCAACGGCAGCACGACTTTTTCTCCACTGTCGAAGTCCTCCAGAACCGCTTCCGTGTCGCCTTTGGAGAACAAATGGGCGTAGGCGGTAAGCAGTTCCCCCCGGGTTTTATAAATTTCGTTTTCCAGCGCTTTGGTTAAATCGCCTTCCTGAAGAAAACGTTTTTTATAAAACTTGTCCAGCCGTTCTTTGATGTTACGCTGCAGGTTATTTTTCATGGAATCGAGCCGCAACGCGTTCATTTTTTGTCCGTAAAATTCGTTGCAAGCTTCGTTCATACTGAGGCAGGTACGGTTTAAGGCCGGGGAGTCATTTTCTGCCGGGCCGATCAAGCTGAATTCGGCCGGCTGTTTTTTATGGTTATAGTAAACCGTGGGAACAACGCGGCCGTAATC
>DATMYB010000004.1:0-4137 GCA_035561215.1 Syntrophomonas sp.
GAACTAGTATCACATTTTCAAAATGAAACTAAGTACTAAAAGAAAACTTGGCTGGCTTTCCTTCGCTTTATAAGAAACCCGCTACTAAGGCATTTCGTAAATACACTTTACTTGGCATGCTTATTGCACAATATCTGCTAGCGACAGAACTATGATTCCCAATCCGGCATATTGCCGGGGTAAGACGACGGTTAATACTCATTGAGTTTCAGAAGGATAGCTAGGAATCACTCTGAGTATTAAGGAACGAGTCGTTATTCTTAGATGTGGAGGTGGTCAAACATATTTAAATTGTTGTCCTATTGATATTCATCTGCTAAATACTTATTGGAGGGAACAAAATGCTTGGAAATACGACTGATCTCCAGAATATAGGACGGATTGAATGGCCTTATCCAGTAAACTACGGAAAGGAAAACTACTCAGAAGTCGATTTACTAATATTTGGCGGCGGGTTATCCGGGTGTGCCGCGGCCATTAACGCTGCTAAACGTGGGGCTAAAGTAGCTATAGTAGACAAAGGCCCTTTGGTAAGATCCGGATCCGGCGGAACTGGTATCGACCACTGGCATGATGCTTGTACCGGACCTGGTTCCACCGTTACTCCTGAAAAGATGGTTGAGTGGTATCTCAATACTCCCTATTGGGGCGGTAAATTTACCATGGCTCATCAGAGATACATTCAGGCCATGGAAAGTTATGATGCATTAATGGACCTGGAAAGATGGGGATGCCCCATACGTGATATGGATGGTGAGTTTGAAGGAGCAGACTTTAGAGATCCCAAAACCAGATTAATGTATGCTTATGACTACAATCAACGCACCTGCATTCGGTTAAAAGGTGGAGCTTTAATGAAGCCATTAATGAAGGCTGAAGCGGAACGCCTGGGCGTAGAAATTTACGATTACGTTATGAGTACCAGCCTTCTAACTAAAGATGGGAAAACCGGCCCGGGAGCCACGGTGATTGGCGGAACAGGCTTTAGTGTGCGAACCGGCGAATTTTATGTGTGGAAAGCTAAGGCTGTTCTTGTATGCACTGGAATACCGCAGGGCTTATGGAGATTTTCCACCGAACTAAATGGTGCTTCAGCGTTTCATTGGGATCCCAATCTAACTGGTGACGGGCATATGATGTTAGCCAGGGCCGGCGCGGAGCTGACTCTGATGGAAAGTAATAACGCCTGGGGTGGCAACGGTGGATTCAGATATCCGATGTATGGCGTAGGAGACTGGAGCAATACCTGGTATCCCTGTCCCATCGTCGACGCCAACGGCAAAAGAATTCCTTATGTTAGAGAAGGAAAGGAAATCGAAGACTGGGATGAATTATTTGAGAACGCCTGGCCAGGTTTCCCAAAAAGTAAGGATAACATTACACCTGGCGGACTGGCAACTCTGCCTCCTGACCTGCCCGAAAGAATCAAGAAAGGTGAGTTTGAGCTGCCTTTCTACGCTGACCTTACTGCCATGTCTCCACACGAAAGAAGGGCTTTATGGGGATTAATGATAGGTAACGAAGGTAAGACCAATTACCCGGTATACAAACTCTATGGTCAAAATGGGTTTGATCCCGACCAGGATATGCTGCAGCTGCCGATTTTTTCACCTGACGATGTCCTCACCAAACCCAGCTGGGTAGGAACCAGAATACCGCAATGGAGGGAAGCTCATCGAACCAGCAACTGTGCGATATTTGACTGGACGCTCAAGAGCACCCTGGACGGTTTGTATGTAGCTGGACTTATGACCGCAAATAATTACGGTGCAGGCGCACATGCCACTGGGCGCTATGCTGCAAGAAACGCCCTGAAATATGCAGCCGCGGTTGGTGATTGTGAACTTAATAGAGACCAGATCGAAACAGAAAAAGAAAGGATTTATATGCCGGCAAAAAGGACTAATGGAGTTGGGTGGAAGGAATTTAAAGCCGGTTGTGCCCGGGTTATGCAGGATCACTGCGGGGCTTATAAAAGTGAAAAAGTCCTTAAAAACGGTTTGAAATGGTTTGATACCCTGAGAGAACATGAAATGCAGAAGCTCTACGCGCGCAATCCGCACGAATTGATGAGGGTACATGAGTGCTATTCACAGATGGTTTGCTCTGAATTGACAATTCATGCATCGTTAGCCCGCAAAGCCAGTACGTCCACCTTTGACTTTAAGCGTACGGATTACCCGGAGGTGGATCCGCCAGAGTGGGATAAGTTCGTAACAGTTACCATTAATAACGGCGAGTATGTAACAAGTGAGCTGCCGTTGGACTACTACCTCAGGCCTCCATACTCGGCAAACTATAGAGAAAACTATGACAAGTATAACGCCCTTTAGAAAAATTTTTATGAAAGGAGTTTCCTACACTATGCCAGATTGCGAATACAGCCAAGCTTATTTAGTTCCTAATCCAATGACACCAAATTCAGCGATCATCTTCGATCCAGAGGTGTGTACCGGTTGTAATAAATGTATTGATTTCTGTAGGACCGATGTTTTAATGCCGAATCCGATTGAGGGGAAACCCCCTATTTTAGCATATCCTGATGAATGCTGGTATGGGGGATGCTGTGTTGGTGCATGCCCTACACCGGGAGCAATTAGGATGGATCATCCGCTTACAATGCGGGCGACCTGGAAACGCAAAGAGACTGGCGAATTCTTCCGAATTGGGATGAAGAATCCGCCTCCTCCCAACTTGAGGCCGCCGGTTGTGGAATAACCTTAATTAATCATTATCGGTTTATCTCCCCGCATTAAAATAGTTAGGTAAGTTGTTTGTAAGGCAAATAGCCTTTGTGAATATATGAATCGGGGTGTAAAAATGGAGCATGGAAAAAGTAACGTGAAGTTTTACGGCTGGATTATGGTTGCGCTCCTTTTTGTGGTGTATTTTATTACCGGTGGTTTTGGACAATACGGGGTTGCGGTAGTCAATGGCTTGATGACCAAACAAACGGGAATAAGTCGAAGCTCGCTCGGTCTTGGAATGTCTTTGTTTGCCTTATTTCAAGGATTTGCAGCTCCTTTGATTGCCAAGTCCATTAATTCAAAAGGCGTAAAATTCACTATTGTTACCGGCTCAATTTGTTTTGCATTTGTTTGTCTCCTCATGGCTACTGTTGTGAAAGGTGTTATGGCATTCGCAATCGTATTCGGTGTCCTTGGTGGTGCGGCTCTGGCAGTGAGCTCTACGGTCCCTATACAAGCCAGCATCAACTACTGGTTTACGAAGCGGAGGGCGCTGGCTATAGGCATCGTAATGATATCCGCTGGAATTGGTGGATTCTTCATTTCTCCCATGATTGTAAAATTCGTGGGTGCTACCGGTGGAAGTTATAAAATGGGATGGTATTTTATAGCTGGGGCTTTTTTGCTGGCAGCTCTTCTGGTTGGGCTATTTGCCAAAAACAAACCTGAGGATATAGGCCAGGTGCCTGATGGACGAATCGTTGAGGATCTGCCAGGTGAAAAGAAGGCCAGCCGCGTATTCAAAACAAAAAAAACCTACGAGTTAAAAACCATATTAAAAAATCCGACGATTTGGTTAATTACTCTGACATCCTGTGGCTTCTTCTTCTGTTATAGCATGGTAAATACACACGCTATTGTTCATATAACCGATCGTCATTTTACTACAGCGACGGCAGCTGTGGCGTTTGGATTAATGCCTTTCGCCAGCATCTTTGGACGCATTGCGGTCGCCGCGATTGGAGACTACATTGAGCCGCGTATTCTTTGGGCTATTGGTGTAGCCTCTTATATAGTCGGCTTGTATTCTCTAATGGTGGCTTCATCATATACGCATCTGGTAGTTTATGCAATCGGAATGGGTCTAGGGTGGGGGATCAACATGGTAAGTTTCCCGGCCATAATAGGCAACTATTATGGTAGCGCAGCTTATCCTGCCGTAATGGGGGTTATATTCCCGATCAAGCAAGTAGCTAATGGGATTTCCCCGGTTATGGCCGGAGCCATTTTCGATGCAACCAAGAGTTATAACATAGCTTTTTGGATTGGAATTGCAGTCTGTATTTGTTCCTTAATAGCAGTTATGTTTATAAAACCCATTGAAGAGGATGCCTAGGGTATCATACTTTAATTGATAATTTGAAATGCATCCAACTAAACTGTACAGAAT
>DATMYB010000005.1:0-4024 GCA_035561215.1 Syntrophomonas sp.
GTATATACGCTGACTCATATTTAATACAGTTTGGGTGCATCATTCATAAAAAATAAAAGTGACCGTCGGAGGTAAGCCGATGAGGATATTTTGGGTATGGGGGTGTTCTCGCCTTTGCCTGGCCCAGCAGATCAGGGCTTCCTGTCCATTGACAGCCATATGAACTGTATTCTGACGCCTTCTTTTAGCCTTGGGTTAAATATCAATTCCGGGAAGCCAGTGCTTAATCAGGCTGCGCAATTGCTGGGAATTGAATGGTTTACTCAAGTAATCATCCATTCCTGCGGCCGCACATAGTTCGCGGTCTTTTTCTAAAGAACGTGCGGTCATAGCCACGATGGGAATGTGGCCGTCCTGTTCCAGTTCGGCGGCCCGAATAGTCCGGGCCGCTGTAAATCCATCCATTACCGGCATATGGCAGTCCATCAGTATCAAGGCGTAGTTTTCTTTAATAGCGGCCTTTACCGCTTCTTCGCCGTTGCGGACCTGATCTACGGTAATTCCCAGCTTGTTTAACTGGAGGTCAACCACTTTTCTACAAACCGGGTCATCTTCTGCCAGCAAAATGCGGCATTCTGTTCTCCTGTCGCCAGAGGCCAGGGCCCTGCCATTCACATGCTTGTTGTATGTGTAAACGGGGACCTCTTCTTCCCGGTTAATAGAGGAAACCTCTTTAAAGGGCAGTGTAAACCAGAATGTGGACCCCTGGCCCGGTTCGCTTGCAAATCCCATCATCCCTTTCATGAGGCTAATCAATTCGCGGCTTATTACCAGACCCAAACCCGTCCCACGGTAAATCCGGGTAGTGGAATTATCCACCTGGGTAAAGGGAGAAAATAGCTGCTCTTGATCTTCCCGGGCTATCCCTATGCCGGTATCGATGATTGCAAAGCGAATCAACAACTCAGCCCCGGTGCGCTCCTCAAAGGCTACCTGCAGAACAATCCGCCCCCGGTCGGTAAACTTAATGGCATTTCCAATCAGATTCAACAATATTTGAGTGAGGCGCAGTGGATCACCGACTAAATATCGGGGAATGGTCGAGTCTGTCTGGGAAGTCAGGCTGACTTTCTTTTTATCAATCTGGACTGATTCTAATCGGACCACGTTCTTCAGCAGTATGTCTAAGTCAAAAGGCCTTTCTTGTATGGTCAATTTGCCGGCCTCTATTTTCGAAAAATCCAGAATTTCATTGATAACGTTAATAAGGTGCAGTGATGACTCGTGCACCGAGCTGGCAAACTCCCTCTGCTCCTCATTTAGGAGCGTATCAAGGAGCACTTCGCTCATGCCGATAATTCCCGCCAAAGGGGTTCTGATCTCATGGCTTACATTGGCCAGGAATTGGCTTTTGGCCTGGTTGGCTGCATCGGCTGCTTCACGGGCTTCCCGTAACTGCTTATTCAGTAATTGCAGTTCGGCGGTTCTTTCATCTAACTCACCAGTCACGGTGTTTACTAAACAACTCAATGATCTCAATATCTCGATATTGCGATCAGCTAGATTATCTCGGTTGGACGTTTTTTCACATGCAGGCCGGGTACTAGAAACTTCCGTTATGGATTCCGTCCTCGAATGTTTTTGGCTGACGCCCGTTTCAGCCAGGGCCAGGGTGGTCATAGTGGAGTTTAACAACTGATTTCCGAAGAACTCGCCGCTGGTGAAAAAACCGGCGGTAGGGGCGATATTTTGCAGGGGAAGAGTTTCTATCTGAGCAGATTCCTGGAGAAAGCCCCGCCTGGAAGCGCAGGAATAGACAAAAATGCTTTCAACCGGCTGCTGCTGAATTGTTCTCAGCAGGTTGTCGATTTGCTCCAGAATCATCTCTACATGACCAAAACTAAGGCGCACCCTGGCCCCTTCTTCAATATCCCCAAAGAAGCCAATCGAATTGTCATCATACTTTAAAAATGGGTTCCTGGCAACGATTAGCCCTGGCTGGTTTATGGTCAAGGGGAATTCAACAACTTTAAAAATATTGGAGTTAGTGTTGATCCCCAGGTAACGGCGGTATATTTCAAAGGCGGGCAGGTGATCAATTGTATATACCCGCGACCCCTCTGCCCTGGTAATGGTCATTTCCTTGCCGATGGGCTGCCAGCCCAGGTGGCTATGGCACGAAACACTTAACCCGTCACTCTCAATAACAACGCCAGCGACACCACAACTGCTGATATTTTCATCGCACCACACCAAGCACTCGGTATTGGTGCGGTTGTCTCCCGCACAGCCTCCGGCAACAGGCAGACTGGGATTTATCGCCTGGATCCCTTTTAATACTTGGCCGGCATTCAATCTCAAGCCGGTCGCAAAAAGGATCAGCGCTCTGGCTTTAGGACTATTTGCGTTACCGGCTATTTGCCTTCCCAGTTCATGGTCATCGATACCGTTTTTTTCGACGAATACCGTCTTGATCTCACTATCCTGAAAAGCAGAAAAAGAAAGCACGGTCTTTAATCCGCTGACCAACCCGTTCATAATCTCGCCGCTGGTGGTTGTCCCGATAATTTGCGCATGGGGAAGCAGTTCGCGCACCTGCCTGGAAATGCTTAATAAATAATTCGCATCACAAATACCGCTAAAGACCTGAACCAGGACTGAGCGGCAGTCTCCGGAGGACAGAAGACGATCGTTATCAGCTACGAAATTCTTTAGACCTGCTTTATCCACATAATAGGTATTGATTGTTTTCAAGAGCCCTCTCCTCCAAATGCGTTAAATCGGAAATCAGTGTGAGCCTTTCCAGAAGGGCTGCCGATCCGGTTTGGATGAATGTCTCAGGATAATCTTCTCTTCAGTTGCTATATAGCAATACTACCCACTGGGGGATTTCCCTATATCATTGCCCTCAGGCTGCTTTATCCGGTATGCGATTCCCTACTTTCGGTAAGTATTCTGTTCTTTATCGTCTCGGTTTCTTCATTGTTTAAACGCCTAACAATACTTACCTCTGAAGATCTGTTAAGATCAATCTCAAACTTCGGCTTGATAAAGGCACCTGTATCATCAGCAATAACTGTAATGCGCGGCCGGGCTTTGTTAAATTTGGTCACCGATCTAACCACTGCAATATAACCCGTATTAAGAATTAATAAGCTGCCTACAGGGTATAAGGCTATATTAGAAGAAAAGGCTTCTACAATTTCACGATCAAAATGCATGCCAGACAGATTTCTTATTTCTGTCAATGCATCAGTTGTAGTGCATCCCGAGCGGTAGGGCCGGTCAGAAATCATTGCATCAAAAGTATCGACTACCGCCACAATCTTTGCATAGTCCAATATCTGCTCTCCTGTCAACTGCCTGGGGTAACCTGAGCCGTCAATTCTTTCATGGTGCTGATAAGCTACATGGGCAACGAGGGATGAAACGTTACTCTGGTTGTGAAGTATATTAAATCCCACCTTAGGATGTAGTGTAATTTGTTTTCGTTCAAGTTCGGTTAGTGCTTCTGAGCTACTAATTATTGCAGGATCTATCACTATCATGCCAATGTCATGAAGTAAGGCTCCCAGTCCCAAATCGGCAAGTTTGGCTTCTGTATAGCCAAGAGATATCCCTGTCATCATTGCATAAATCGCCACATTGATTGAATGATTGAAAATGTAATCACTGAATACATGTATATCTTCCAGTTGAAGGAGATGATTTCGATTGCTCAAAATGCTTTCCAGCAACATTTCAACGCTCTTTTTAAAAGCTGCTATATTAAGCGATTTGTTGATCGAAAAGCTTTTTAAAGACTTATGTAGATTAGCCGTTACTGCTGCTTTTACCTCTTCAGCAACAACATCGAGAATTTCTATATCGTCCAGGCCATCTTTTATATAAACTGATCCTACGCCCAACTTGGCCAGCCTTGATATATATGCATCCGTCACTTCTGTATTCTGGGCCAGCAGGGTTTTCCCTTCCGATCCAATAACTGGGCGTGCGGTAATCATACCCGGTTTTACTTGGTCAATAGTAATCCTTTGCATAACTATTCTCCTTTTGTCTTAATTGTTTTTAAAAATTCAGGTAT
>DATMYB010000006.1:0-6977 GCA_035561215.1 Syntrophomonas sp.
GTTTCAGCCGAACGTTTAGCGAGCCGGGGTTGGTGCAAGCCGGTACCAGTAGTCTGAACCCGAAAATCACTCCCGAGCTGCGGACCGAACGAATCATCCAGTAGGCTCCGACGGTATCCCCCGTAACCGGGAACGCATATGATGGTATGCTTAACGGGTGGTACAGCGAATGTCTTTACAGGCTTTCGTCCCTTTGGGGACGAAAGCCTTTTCTATTTTTCAGCTAATTTATGGACTGGAGGAGAAGATCATGGCAATCGACAACATGGTGGAATTTCGTTGGCATGGCCGGGGCGGACAGGGAGCCAAGATGGCTTGTCTGCTGATGGCGGATGTGGCGGGATTGCAGGGTAAATTTGTACAGGGTTTTCCGGAGTATGGACCGGAGCGCATGGGGGCTCCCATTACGGCTTATAACCGTATCAGCGATAGCAGGTGCAGCGTTCATTCCAATATTTATTATCCGGATTACGTGGTGGTGGTGGATGAAAGTCTGCTGGACAGCGTGGATGTAACCGCCGGACTCAAAGAAAACGGCGCGATCATCGTCAACACTTCCGATACGCCGGCACAATTGCGCCCCCGGCTGCAGGGGTGGGAAGGAATGGTTTGTACCATCGACGCCCGCCGCATCTCGGAAGAATATCTGGGTAAGAACTTTCCCAACACGCCCATGCTGGCGGCGGCGGTCAAGGTGAGCGGAGTGCTGGAACCCGAGCGCTTTTTAAAGGACATTGAAGCCTCCTATCAACATAAATTTGCCTCCAAGCCCCAGGTTATAGCGGGCAATATGGCTACCCTCGTAAAATCCATGCAGGAGGTGCGAATGGGATGATATACGCCAAGGATATCAACGAACACACCCCCTGGCAGGAACTGACCCCCGGTGGGGAAATCTACGAACCGGGTACGGCCCGGGCTTTCAACACGGGGGTATGGAGAACCAACACGCCGGTTTTCCATGAGGAAGAGTGCAAGCATTGTATGTTGTGCGTGCCTTTCTGCCCGGACAGCGCCATTCCGGTAAAAGGCGGCAAACGATTGGAATTTGATTACATGCATTGCAAAGGCTGCGGCATCTGTGTAGAAGTATGCCCCTTTCCAGCTATCACCATGAGAGCTGGAGGTGAGGCCAAATGAACAGCCGCCTTTCCGGCAACGAAGCCGTGGCTTATGCCATGAAACAGATCAATCCGGATGTGATGGGAGCGTTTCCGATCACTCCTTCTACGGAGATACCGGAATATTTTGCCGAATTCGTAGCCAACGGCGAGGTGGATACCGAGTTTGTGACGGTGGAATCCGAGCACAGCTCCATGTCCGTGTGCATCGCCGCGGAAGCGGCCGGGGCCAGATCCGTCTGTGCCACCTCCTCTTGCGGTTTGGCTTTGATGTATGAACTTTTATATGTGGCAGCTTCCTGTCGTCTGCCCATCACCCTTGCCTGCGTGAACCGGGCTTTGTCGGGACCCATCAATATCAACAACGATCACTCCGATTCCATGGGAGCCCGTGACGCCGGCTGGATTCAAATTTACGCCGAGAACAACCAGGAAGCTTATGATAATTTTATTATGGCCATGCCCGTCGGCGAGACCCCCGGTGTGCGTCTGCCGGTCATGACCTGCATGGACGGTTTTATTACCAGCCATGCGGTGGAGAACATCGAACTGCTGGAAACGGAGACTGTGCGCAGTTTTGTCGGAGAATACCGGCCGGAGCATTACCTGCTGAAAAAAGAAAACCCTCTGGCGGTGGGGCCTTACGACGTGAGTCCTTATTACATGGAACACAAGGTCATGGAAGCTGAAGCCATGAAAGCGGCCAAAACCCGCATCCTGGAAGTGGCGGCGGAGTTTGAAAAAATCTCCGGACGCCGCTACGGACTGTTGGAGGAATATCGGCTGGAGGACGCGGAACTGGCGCTAGTGTTGATCGGTTCCAGCGCCGGCACCGCCAAAGCGGCGGTGGATGAGCTGCGGGAGCAAGGCGTAAAGGCGGGGCTGATAAAAGTCAGAGTGTTCCGGCCTTTCCCCGGCGAAGAACTGGCCCGGGCCCTGGACGGCGTCAAAGCCGTGGCGGTCATGGATAAATCGGAAGGCTTTTCCGCCAACGGCGGTCCCTTGTTTGCCGAGACCCGCAGCGCTTTATACGATTTAAAGGAACGTCCTTATGCGATCAATATCGTTTACGGCCTGGGAGGCCGGGACGTAAGAATTGAAGATATTGAAAACGTATTCGGCCGGCTGGCGCAAATCGCCGCCACCGGTGAGATCGGAGCGGTATATACCCATATGGGACAGCGTTCAAAGGAGGAAACAGCATGAGCACGGTATATAATCTGAAGAGGGAAGTGGAGAAGCCGGCACGCTTGACCGGCGGACACCGGCTGTGCGCCGGCTGCGGCGCCGGCATCGTGGTGTCGGGCGTGCTGCGGGCCCTGGAGTCGGAAGACCGGGCGGTGGTCGTCAACGCCACCAGCTGCCTGGAAGTATCCACTTTCATGTATCCTTACACGGCCTATATGGACAGTTACATCCATTCCGCTTTTGAAAACTCCGCCGCCACCTGCGCCGGGGTGGAAGCGGCCTATAACGCGCTGCAGCGCCGGGGCAAGGTGGAGGGCACCGTCAAGTTCATTACATTTGCCGGTGACGGCGGTACTTACGATATCGGGTTTCAATCCCTGTCGGGAGCCATGGAGCGAGGGCACGACATGGTCTATGTCTGTTATGACAATGAGGCCTATATGAACACCGGCATTCAGCGCTCCTCTTCCACGCCGCAGTTTGCCCGCACCACCACTTCGCCTATCGGCACGGTGCAGCCGGGGAAAAAGCAAAACAAAAAAGATCTGACCGAGATCATGGTGGCCCACAATATCCCCTATGCGGCCCAAACCGCCCCCTTGGGCAATTTCAGGGATCTGCACACCAAGGCTCATAAAGCCATTTATACGGAAGGCCCCTGCTTTTTGAATATTTTGTCTCCCTGTCCCCGGGGCTGGGATTATCCCATGGCCAAGCTGACGGAAATCGTAAAACTGGCGGTGGATACTTGCGTCTGGCCCCTTTACGAAGTGGAGGAAGGGGTATGGCGGTTGAGTTATACCCCCAAGAAAAAACTGCCGGTGGAAGATTTCCTCCGTTCCCAGGGCAGATTTCGCCACATGTTCCAGCCGGGCAACGAGTGGATGCTGGCAGCAGCCCAGCAGCATGTGGATGAAAAATGGGAGCGGCTGCTGGAGCGGACCGGGGCGTAAATCCCTGCCGGGAATGGGAATCACGCCCAAAATATGTTATGCTGATTTTAACAAGGGGGCTTTGCCTGTGGAAGAAACACTATTTACCAATGAGGTAATTCTATCCTGGCTGCGATATTTTTCCGACAACGTCGATATTAATCTGGCCAAACTAAAAATGCTGGATATTACCGGGGAAAACAAAAATCTTATCCCGGCGGTAATGACCAACCGGATGGTGCTGGTATTTACGGATGAAGGGCATCCGGAGATTTTCTATGAGATGTGGGACGCGGAACTGGGCAACTGCGACATCTGGTACAATGAGGGCTCGGAACCGACCGGCCCCGTCAAACACAACAAGGTTTCGGAGATGATCAACCGCGGCATCAACGCCTCCGCCGCCATGCTGATCATGAATCCCGACGCGGCCACCAATTATCAGGTGGGGATCGAGAACAGCCGCTTTTCCTGCGGTTCGGTACAGTATGTGTGCCGTGAAGTGCGGACGATTATCATGAACAAGCTCAATCTGCGGGATCAGGACAACATCTGCATCATTTCAGGGGAGAGCATTGCGGTGGAAGCTGCCATGATCGCGGCGGAAGGCAGCGTTATCGCGGTGGAATACGACCGCCGGGACCGGGTCACCATGAAGGAGAACGCGGATAAATTCGGGCTTAACAACGTAACCATCGTCGAATCCTTGCAGAACGGTTTCCCGGAGGGAGTGCCCGCGCCGGACATTGCGTTTATTGTGGCCTCCCCGCGGCTGGATTGCGAAATCAAAACCTTGCTGGCGATCAATCCGGCTATGAGATTTGTCATCTACACCCTGGATTTTGAAATACTCACTTCCCTGCCGGCCCTGTTCCGGGAAACCGGCTTGGAGCGCACCGAGATCATCCATATTCAAGTCGAGCGGGTCAACAGCAAAAAAATGATGGAGCCCTTCCCGGCTCCCTGGCTGATTTCCGCCCAAAGCGCCAAAGCGTAGAACGACATTATGGCAGAGCCATCAGCATTGTTTTGATGCATCCGTCGGCATTTTTGGTTTGGATAAATTAAGCACATAGCCATTTCAGGAGCGCGATAGTCCCTGTTTTCAGATCCGGGACTATGAGCGCTCCTTTACATAGAACGACTTGCTGTCAATAGCGCGCATGGTGGCGAGAATTCCATCCAGGTGGTCGTATTCATGCTGCAGCAATTCCGACATATCCCCGGACGGTTCCAGTTTGCAGTCGTTCCATTGCTCGTCTTTATAGTGGAGGATACATTTCCGGTGACGCATGACTTTCACCAGCAGACCGGGAAAAGACATGCAGTCGTCCAATACTTCCATCATCTCATCATCGGAAAATTCCAGCCGGGGGTTGATCATCAAAAGGGGCGTATCCAGATGCCGATAGAGGATGCGTTTTTTCACCCCGATTTGCGGCGCCGCGATGGCTCGGCCTACGCCGTACCTACGCCGAAATGCGATTAGCGTGTCCCGTAAGTCTGTTTTGATCATTTCGATTTGAGGTAATTCTTCTTTGCGGCATTCCCTGCTGATTTCGTATAATTCCGGATTTCCCAGCAGTAATATTTTTCTTTCCATCAAACCGGGCTCCTTCGAACAACGTTTAAAAACAAAAGCAACGCTAAAGTCGACGTAAATTCGGGTTCAAAAATGGCTGGGGGAATACCGGACCGTTACGACCACCACTTGTTTTTTCTCTTCATCATATCCGGTACTTATCCAAAATGTTTCCTCTTTAAAAGAGGCCAGCGCCGTCCCGGCGTCATGGAGCTGCCCGTTTTTGTTGTATTCTGCTTCCGCTTCGGCAATGGCAGCGTCGGTTTCCAGCATTTCTTCATACGTTTCGATACTCATGACGACTAAATCGCCATATCCGTTCTTGGTTATAAAAATAGGCTCGCGGTGTGCGTGACAGATATCGGAGATTTCATTGGTATTTCGCAAGTCTGTTATCGGTCTGATCTGAGGCATATGTCTCCCTCCTTTTGTACATTATTATGGCGTAATTATGTGCAAAACACAATAAACGGGCGCTCCGCATCCTTACCGCCATGTGGCTTGGCATTTCGTTGAACGGACATCTTTGCGATTGAACATTGGGGGGATAAAAAGTAGAATGGTTTTTAACAGGAGTACTAGGGATGTTGAACCAACAGCGGGGGAGGATGATGGCGGTGAGTACTATCTATGAGCAGTTGCACGCCCGGGTCAACGAATATTCTGTAGGAATGAACTCGACCGGAACCGGCAAGGAAATGAAAATTTTGGAACGATTGTTTACCGAAGAGGAAGCCGCTCTTTATTTGCACATGACTCGCAGTCTGGAGTCACCGGCCACCATCGCCGTCCGCAGCGGACTGGACATAGATAAAACCAAAGCGCTGCTGGAAGGCATGACCGACAAGGGCATCACCTTTCCCTTTACGGTGGACGGGGTCAGATACTATGCCGCCGCGCCTTTCATGCACGGCTTCTTTGAACAGCAGATGATCAGGAAGGAAAAAGATCCGGAACTGGCGCTGTTGATGGAAGATTATATTACCGACGGCTTTCGGTCCCAGACCATTACCATGCGCACGGTGCCGGTGGGCATCAACTTGACTCCCCGGGATCAGATATTGTCCTATGACAATGTGAAAGAAATCATTCTGGGCAAAGAAACCATCGCCGTATCGCCTTGTTTTTGCCGGGACCACATGCTCAGCGCCGGCAAAGGCGGGGAATGCCATAAACCCCATGACATGTGCATCGCCTTTGACTTTTACGCCCGCTGCATGGTGGAAGAATTCAAAATGGCCCGCTATATCAGCCGGGAGGAGGCGCTGCAATTATTGGACGAGGCCGAAACCGCCGGCCTCGTCCATCAGACCGCCGGCAACGCCGAGAGCACGGAGGTTATCTGCAACTGCTGCCCCGATTGCTGCGCCGGCCTGCGGATGTTGAAGCACCATCCGGCACCGGCCAAAGCCTATCCCAGCAACTATTACTGCCGCCACGAGGACGAATTGTGCATCCACTGCCTGCTGTGCATGGAGCGCTGTCCCATGGACGCTATCATAGATACGGGCGATCACAGCCAGGTTCAGCCGGAGCGCTGCATAGGCTGCGGTTTGTGTGTGACGGCCTGCCCCACCGACGCCGCCCGGCTGTTTACGAAGGAGAAGGTGAAAACGCCGCCGGCGGTTTCCACTTTCCTGCGGCCCTCCACGGAAATATTCCTGGATCTGCAAGGGGAGATCGCCCGTACCAGGGAATAGGGCAGGGGCAGCGATTCATTTATCCCCACATGCGCCTTCACTTTATGCGCAATTTAACCGGGGACGTCGGCGTTACCGCGCGTGAAAAGGAAGGCGAAAGGTAAACGCTGTCGAAAGGATAATCCGTCAACGCGAATTGGACGGTGAATACGCTTCTTAGCGCAGGGAAGACAGTGGATCTAACAGGGAAATACAGACCCGACAAACATAGGCGCCGATAAAAACATTGACAACCGAGCAACTATATGTTAGCCTAACGAAAATTAAATATCGCTTAAACCGTTGAGGCGGAAGTAAAGATGATCATGCTCTCACAGAGAGTCCGCGTTGCTGAGAGTCGGGCAGAAAACAAGTCATCAAATGGGCCGCTGAGGGCGCAGTCAAAGGCGCAAGCCGAGTATTCTGCGACGTGTGGGCATACGTAAGTTGCCGGGGATATGATGGTATCCTGCTA
>DATMYB010000007.1:0-3238 GCA_035561215.1 Syntrophomonas sp.
ATAGAAAAGTGAACAAGCATTACCCCGTAATACATTTAACAGGAATTGCACCCTACAAAAAAACGGAGGAACAAACTAATGGATAAAATGCGTTTTGAATCTACTAACTTAACCACCGGAAACATTGATAAAATCGCAGAAATGTTCCCCGGAACAGTTACCGAAGGCAAAGTAAATTTCGACCTGATGCGCTCCCTGCTGGGCGATGAGGTTTATGGCGATGAAGCTTATGAGTTTACCTGGGTTGGTAAAAAAGCCGCGATTGCTGAGGCGGGGCGTCCTATCCGTAAAACCCTGCGCCCCTGCGTGGAGGAGAGCAAAAACTGGGACACTACCGAAAACCTATATATAGAAGGCGATAATCTTGATGTACTGAAGCTCCTGCAAGAGAGCTATCTTGGCAAGGTGAAGATGATTTACATAGATCCGCCATACAACACGGGGAATGATACGTTTGTTTATCCCGACAACTACACACAAGCTATAGAGGTTTACGAAGAGCAAATCGGGTTGTTCGACGAAGACGGCGAACGGCTGTTCCGTAACACCGAAAGTAACGGTCGGTTTCATTCCGACTGGTGCAGTATGATGTACCCGCGCCTTGTGTTGGCAAGGAATCTGCTCCGTAATGACGGTGTAATTTTCATCAGCATAGACGATAACGAAGTCGCACAACTTCGGAAGATTTGCGATGAGATTTTTGGCGCTAGCAACTTTGTTGATACCGTGATTTGGGAAAAACGGTATAGCCCGCAAAATGCAGCAATATGGTTTTCAGAGACTCACGATTATATTGTAGTCTATGCAAAGAACAAAGAAAACTGGTATCCTCATTTACTGGAACGAACTGATGAAATGAATGCCAGATATAGAAATTTGGATAATGATCCAAGAGGTATATGGAAACCAACGGATGCAACTGCTCAGGCTGGTCATGGAACAGCAAGCCAATTCTATGTACTGAAGGCTCCAAATGGGAAAGAACATTTTTTACCAAGCGGAAGATGCTGGGTATATACTGAAAATGTAATGAATGAAATGATTGCTGATAATAGGGTTTGGTTTGGAAGTGATGGTAATAATGCACCTGCTATTAAGCGATTCTTATCTGATGTTAAGCAAGGCATGGCATGCCGAACGATATGGCCTTATAAGGAAGTTGGTCATAACCAAGAAGCAAAAAAAGAAATAAAAGCTATTTTTCCCGAATCAGTTCCATTTGACACTCCAAAACCGACACGCCTAGTGGAGCGAATTTTAAGACTTGCAAGTGATCTTGATTCTATTGTTATTGATTTTTTCTCCGGTTCTGCTACCACCGCTCACGCAGTCATGCAACTCAATGCAGAGGACGGTGGCAAGCGCAAATTCATTATGGTGCAGTTACCTGAACCCTGTGCCGAGGATACAGAAGCGGCAAAGGCTGGCTATAAAAATATCTGCGAAATTGGCAAGGAACGCATCCGTCGTGCCGGGGAGAAAATAAAAGAAGATGCTGGTCTTACGGCACAGAACTTCGACATCGGCTTCCGTGTTCTTAAACTGGACGATACGAATATGAAAGACGTATACTATGCCGCGGGCGAATACACACAGGATTTGCTTTCCGGTATGGAAGACAACATCAAAGACGACCGCACCGACATGGATTTACTCTATGCCTGTCTGCTGGATTTGGGTCTGCCCCTCTCCATGCCCCACACTCATGAAAAGATAGACGGATTTACCGTCCATACTTATAACGACGGTGATCTCATCGCCTGCTTTGATAAACAAATCAGTGATGTGGTGGTTAAGGAAATCGCCAATCGCCAGCCGCTACGTGCCATATTCCGCGACAGCAGCTTTACCAGCTCGCCCGAAAAAATCAATGTGGAAGAAATTTTCAAGCTGCTTGCGCCCAACACGAGCGTTAAAGTGCTGTAATATAGTTATTGGAGGCCTTACCATGGATGATAATAATAAAGTCCAGCTTTTCGAGGATAAACGCATCCGTACCGCTTGGGATGAAGAAGCCGAAGAGTGGTATTTCTCAGTCGTGGATGTCGTGTCGGTTTTGACAGATCAGGCAACGCCCCGAAGCGCAAGCACTTACTGGGCTGTTTTGAAAAAACGGCTGATTGAAGAGGGATTTCAGTTGCTTACAAATTGTAAGCAACTGAAATTGAAGGCCGCTGACGGGAAACATTATAACACGGATGTAGCCGACACCGAACAGCTTCTACGGATTATCCAGTCGATTCCCTCACCCAAAGCCGAGCCTTTCAAGCAGTGGCTGGCGCAGGTCGGACGTGAGCGTATCGAGGAGACCATCGACCCGGAACTAACCATCGACCGCGCGCTCGCCACCTATCTGAAAAAGGGATACACCCGAGAGTGGATTAATCAGCGCCTGCAGGCCATTCAAGTGCGGAAGGAACTCACGGACGAGTGGAATGACCGCGGCGTGAAGCAGGGGTTGGAATACGCTATCCTTACTGACGAGATAACCAGGGCCTGGTCCGATATGACCACCCGCCAATATAAACGGCTTAAAGGGCTGAAGAAGGAAAACTTGCGCGACAACATGCCCACACTGGAACTGGTGCTGAACATGCTCGCAGAGGCCACGACAACTGAACTGTCGAAAGAACAGGAACCCCAAATATTCAACGAAAATAAAAGTGTAGCTCGTTCCGGCGGCGAGGTTGCAGGTAACGCCCGGCGTGACATTGAGAACAGAACCGGTAAGCCTGTCATTACCGCAAAGAACGTCGCTGACTTCTCGCGGCTGCTTGGCGGCGTGATTGAAGCCGCAGCCGGCAATGAGGACGATGAAGATAAGTCTGATCCGGGAGGTGACGGAAAATGAAGCTGCAATTTAAGCATCAAAAATTCCAGGCAGATGCGGCAAAGGCTGTGTGCGATGTGTTTGCCGGGCAGCCCTTCCTCACGCCTAGCTATATGATGGATAAGGGATATGTGAAAAATGAACAGATGACCATTGACGAAGCGGAACGCTTCACCGGCTTTGGCAACTCCAAGCTCGCGCCGGAACTAAACGATGGGGTTATCCTTGAGAATATCAATAAAATCCAGCGTAGTAACCAGATTGAGTCCTCCAAGGGATTGGAAGGACGGTATAACCTGACGGTGGAAATGGAAACCGGCGTCGGCAAAACATACACATATATCAAAACCATGTACGAACTCAACAAGCGGTATGGCTGGAGCAAGTTTATTATTGTCGTACCCAGCG
>DATMYB010000008.1:0-4674 GCA_035561215.1 Syntrophomonas sp.
ACCCTAATTCCACATTTCCTTGTCGGTTAAATTTCCGCATGGCTACGTTGTCGTCAATCGCAATACGTCCAGTATTGCGATTGACGACCCCTTGCCCTGCAGAAATTTCCCTCGACAAATAATATACGGACTTAGGGTTGACAGAGTACTAGCGCAATTTACTGCCGGCGGAGAATTTTGTGCCATGATGACGGGGGTATGACCGGGCGGTCAACTGTGATATAATGTAGGGCAATGGTCTAAACAGAAGGAGGTATTCTAATGAAAAAAGGCATGATGGCGGTTGCGCTCATGATTTTGTGCCTGACCACACTGCTGGTGGGATGCGATTCAAATAAAGCAGATAAAGCTATAGCTGAGGTGAACGGGGAGAAAATAACCCAGGCGGATTTCAATGCGCTGAACGCAGTGCTCATTGCCGATTATGAAAACGCCAACGGGGTTACATTGGATAAGAAAAAGGACAAAACCGTAATTGATCAGATAAAAACCAACACTTACGATAATCTGGTCTTGCAGAAGATTATTCGTCAGGATGCTGAAAAGCAGGGAATTAAAGTCGATACGGACGAAGTTGATGAATATGTTGCTTACATTAAAGAAAGCAACAATGCTACCGACAAAGAGGGATATAAAACTTTTCTGGAAAAAACCAAATTTACCGATAAGGGACTGCGGGAATACCTGGAGACCCAGCAGCTTAACAGCAATCTGGCCGAGAAAGTAACCGCTGATGTGAAAGTCACCGACGCCGAGGCGCAAACGTTTTACAACGAACATAAAGACGAGTTTAAAGATCCGGGTGGTATTCAGATCTATCATATTTTAGTAGAGGACGAAAAAACCGCCCAGGACATTATTGAAAAGCTGAACAGCGGGGGCGATTTTGCGGCTTTAGCCAAGGAATACTCCATTGATACCAGCAACAAGGATCTG
Source organism: Syntrophomonas sp. (assembly GCA_035561215.1). GTDB lineage: Bacteria > Bacillota > Syntrophomonadia > Syntrophomonadales > Syntrophomonadaceae > Syntrophomonas_B. Next base: position 937 of record DATMYB010000008.1, read on the forward strand.
GGTGGGGATCTGGGCATTATCAATGAAGATACCAACTTTGTGACGGAGTTTAAAACCGCCGCCCTGGCGCTGCAGCCGGGGGAATATACCAAGCAGCCGGTTAAGAGTGATTATGGCTACCATATCATCAAAGCGGGGGAAACCAAGGCCGCTTATCAGAAAACTTTTGACGAGTCCAAGGAAGAGATAATAAGCCAGCTTACCAACGACAAAAAAACGACAGAATATAATGCATATATTGAAAAACTGAAAAAGAATGCCGACATTAAAGATTTACGATAATCTTACGCATTGATTCCACCTAACCCGGTTGGTTGACTTTATTTATGGGTTGCCGCTCCGTTTCCCAGGGATTACGGCAGGAGAAAATTGAAAACATTAATTGGACCAAAATAGCACGACAAAAATATGTTCGTGCTATTTTTATGAACATTGTCAGCGATGGACATTTATGGCTATACTATTGTTATCAGTAGTATTTAATCTGGAGGTATTTCATGCATAACCAGTCGATCGAGGCGCAGCTCGAGACATCGCATTACAAGCTTACCCGGCAGAGAAAAGCGGTTTTGGACGTCATGCGTGAAAACACCGGCTGTCACCTTACCGCGGAGGAAGTGCTGGCCAAGGCGCGTGACAAAGTTCCCAATCTGGGCATCGCCACCGTTTATAGAACGTTAGAGAAATTGGTCTCTTTGCAGGTTTTATACAAAACGCTTTTCGACGGCGGCAAATACCGTTATGAATTATCCATGCAGGAGGGGCATCAACATCATCATATTATTTGCGTGTCCTGCAACCGCATATTCGAGGTGGAGGAAACCCTGCTGGACAGCCTGGAAAAGCATCTGGAGGAGCAAGGTTTCGAGATCTTGGACCATCAATTAAAAATCTATGCCTATTGCCCGGAATGCCGCCAGCACAGAGTATAAAAATTAGCGACCGTATGCAGCGGTTCGATAGACTATAACCGGAGCTTATGATAAAATGTTGGTCAGATTACAGGGAGGTTAGAACGGGATGTTGAAACTTCAGGATATATGGATGCAGATTGCCTGTGACGGTGGCGAGGACAAGGAAATTCTGAAAGGAATTAATCTGGAATTTGAACAGGGCAAGTTATATGCGATAACCGGTCCCAACGGGGGCGGTAAAACTTCTCTGGCCAAAGTGATCATGGGTATATATCAGCAGACCCAAGGAAAGATTTATCTGAACGGGGAGGACATCAGTGAACTTTCCATAACGGAAAGAGCCCATCGCGGGATTGCTTATGCGTTTCAGTCTCCGCCACGTTTCAAGGGCTTGACGATTCAAGATGTGCTGAACATTGCCGCGCCCCAGGCCGAACCTTTACAGCAGCGCAAGTTTTTGCGGGATGTGGGATTGTGTCCGGAGGATTACCTGGATCGCGATCTGGGGCCGGGATTGAGCGGCGGGGAGATCAAGCGCATTGAAATGGCCCAGTTGCTGCTGCGGGACACCAATCTGGCAATTTTTGACGAGCCGGAGGCGGGAGTCGATCTGTGGACCATTCAAAAGTTGATTACTTTGCTGGTCAGCAATTACCGCCATAACCCGGCCAAGACCGCTATTATTATTACGCATAATGAAAAAATTCTGCCCATCTGCGACGAGATCGTTGTAATCGAAGACGGAATGGTGGCGGGCCGCGGCAGTTCTTCGGAGATATGGCACCTGATCAAGGACGATATTGAATGCAAAGTAAGAAATCAATGCCAAGGAGAAATATTGTATGAACTTAAATAATCTGGACATGGATCTGCTGCATTCCATCGCTGATTTGAGCGGAGTTCCCAAAGGAGCGGTCAACATCAGACGCGACGGAATCGCGGTGATACGCCAGTCGTCTCCCAACATTTTGCTGAGCTCCAAGACCGGTGATAATCCGGGGCTGCTGGTAGAGATCAAACCGGGCACGAAAAATGAAACCGTGCATGTGCCGGTGATTTTGACCCAACCGGGATTTCAGGACAAAGTCTATAATACTTTTATCGTGGGAGAGGACGCCGACGCCACCATCATCGCCGGCTGCGGCATCCATAACGACAGTCACAGCAATTCGCGCCATGACGGCATTCATGAGATTATCGTCAGACGCGGCGGAAAATTAAAATATATTGAAAAGCATTACGGCGAAGGCAGCGGCGGCGGAAAGCGAGTTTTAAATCCGACCACCGTAATTACCGTGGAGAAGAACGGATCGGCCGAATTAGAAATGGTGCAGATCAAGGGAGTCGACGATACCATTCGCAAAACAGAAGCCCATGTTCATGAAAAAGGTAATCTTAAAATTGTTGAGCGCTTGCTCACCCAGGGGGATCAAAAGGCTGAATCCGATATTGAGATCATCATCGAAGGGGACGGAGGAGCAGGTCAGGTTTTGTCCCGGGCAGTGGCCCAGGAAAATTCCTATCAGGTTTTCCGGGCGGCCTTGGTGGGAAAAGCCAGTTGCCTGGGCCATGTGGAGTGTGATGCCATTCTCATGGACAAGGCCCGGATTAAGTCGATACCTGAGTTAATGGCGGAAGACGCCCAGGCGGTTCTGACCCATGAAGCGGCTATCGGCAAGATTGCCGGGGAACAGTTGATCAAGCTGATGTCCTTGGGGTTAACGGAACAAGAAGCGGTTGACGCTATTCTGGAAGGATTTTTGAGATAATCAGGCGGAACGTAAAATGAATTTGAGTTTATTTAAAACCTACATACGCGTAGTGGAGACGCAAAATCTGTCTCGCACCGCCGAAGATTTCGGCGTGTCGCAGCCGGCCATCACCAAACAGATACAGACGCTGGAGGACATGTACGGGGTACTGTTATTGGAGCGGTCCGGACGCAGTCTTAAAATGACGGAAGCGGGCGAGATCCTGTACAATCATGCCCGCGAGCTTACCCGCAGCATGGACAGGCTGGAAAAGGCCATGGAGGATATTGCCGAAAGCCGCAAAGGAAGTCTCCTGCTGGGCGCCAGTACGATACCGGGTCAGTATATATTGCCTGCCTTTATTAAAGGCTTTAAGGAAGGGCACCCCCATATTAGCATCAGCCTGGAGATAGCCGATACGGAGAAGATTTTCAATAAAATTTCCGAACGGGAGCTGGATCTGGGAGTAGTGGGCGGTTGGGTCAACCAGCGCAAGGTTGACGGCTTTCCCTGGCTGGAAGACGAATTGGTGGCGGTGGTCGCGGAAGATCATAAACTGGCCGGGCAATCCGAATGCAGTTTGGCCGATTTGCAAAATGAACGCTGGATATTCAGAGAGAAGGGCAGCGGTACCCGCAAAGCCGTGGAAGAGCTGATGACGGCCAACCACTTGAACAATGACGATATTGAAGTATATATGGAGGCGGGCAGTACCGAATCGGTTTTGGCCATGGTGGAGGCGGGAATGGGCGTATCTATTGTTTCCCGCTGGGTCATCCGTTCCGGCAAGCAGCCGGCCGGTTTGAGCTATCTCCAGCTAAAAGGCCAGGAGGCAGAAGCTCAGCGCTTGTTCTATGCCATTTTCCCGCGGCAAAAAGTACGGAGAAATTCGGTTAATTGCTTTATAGACTATTTGCAAAACAATCGGCCGGCGATTAAATCCGCCGATTAAGTAAGACAAAAATAAATAATCGCATCGGTTCAGCCGGCCAAAACCAGACCCGACGCAGGCAGTTAGCTGGACTATACTTTTTAGGAAACCGCGCGGTTGTGCATACGATAATGTATGTTTC
>DATMYB010000009.1:0-3856 GCA_035561215.1 Syntrophomonas sp.
CTCTGGAAAGGCGCGGTAAGTTTCGGCCTGGTCAACATTCCGGTCAATATGTATGTGGCCACGGAAAACAAAGACTTAAAATTTCATTATCTGCATGAAGCCTGCATGGCCCCCGTCAATTACAAAAAAGTATGCTCCAAATGCGATAAGGAAGTACGCCCGGAGGAAATCGTTAAAGGTTACGAATTTCAAAAGGGCAGCTATATCATTATCAGTGAGGACGATCTGGCCCGCATTCCTCAGGAAAACACCAGGACCATAGACATTTTGGACTTTGTCCGGCTGGAACAGGTGGATCCGATTTATTTTGAAAAAAGCTATTATTTGGAACCCTCCCCCGGCGGGGACAAAGCCTATACCTTGATCGTGGAGGCCATGAAAAAAACCGGGCGCATCGCCATCGCCAAAATCGTCATCCGTTCCAAACAATCCCTGGCCGCGTTGCGGGTGAAAGACGGGCGTTTGCTGATGGAAACGATTTTCTACCCCGATGAAATAAGATCCCCGGCTTCCCTGAAGGGCGGTGTAGACACCGACAAACTCAGTGAAAAGGAACTGCAAATGGCGGTGGATCTGATCGAAAATCTGTCCGTCGACTTTGAGCCCGACCAATATAAAGACGAATATCGGCAGGCATTGTGGGAAATGATTGAAGCGAAAATCGCCGGTCAGGATGTTGTCAGCCCGGCTCCCGAACCCCAGGGCGGCAAAGTAGTAGACCTGATGGAGGCCCTCAAAGCCAGCGTACAGATGACCGAAGCTAACAAGTCCAAAAACCCGGCTTCCGGCAAAAAAACCGGCAGCCGTAAACGAGCCGGCGCCGGCGTATAAGCACTAGGGTATTGGCATTCATCCATAAGGATGTTTACACAGGCACAGATGATTGCCGATGAAGTTGTCTTTCATGATGTGATTTTAGGCTGACGAAAACCGCCCTGTCCGACTGATAATTTTTGGTCAGCAGGGCGGCGGGTTTTGCTGCAGAACAGGAGGGTTCTCCTGTGTTCCCAAAGTGTTAAAACGCTTTTATCGGGATCAGATTTCCGGCATAGTTCGCCATAAAAACTTGCCAGCTCATTCAGTTCTGCCCCAGCAGATCGTCAATAAACTGACGGGCGGAACGGCCCGAGCGGCCGTGATGACTCAGTTCCCACTGAATTGCCCGGCTTCGCAATTCCTCCGGCGCCATGTTGATTCCTTCATTAGCTGCCATTTCCGCCACCATCTGCAGATACAATTCCTGATCGGGGGGCAGATAAGCCAGACTGATACCGAAACGGTCGGCAAAGGACAGCTTTTCCTGCTGGGAGTCCGGGGGAAATACCTCTTCTTCTCCACGCTGGCGATCACTCCAAGTCTCCCGGATAAGATGGCGTCGATTGGAGGTAACATAAAATAAAACATTGCGGGGGCGTTCCTCCAAACTGCCTTCCATACTGGCCTTAATATATTTGTAATCCACTTCGAAATCTTCAAAGGAAAGGTCGTCGATAAACAATATGAAGCGGTGGCGGCGATAACGCAATTGATCCGTAATCTGACTGATGGCGGCCAATTGCCGGCGGGTAACCTCCACCATACGCAGACCCTGGCCGGCAAAATGGTTCAGCAGCGCTTTGACCGAAGAGGATTTGCCGGTACCCTTGGCACCGTATAGCAAAATATTATTGGCCGGCCGGCCTTCGACAAAAGCCCGAGTGTTGTCCAGCAGCACTTGTTTTTGATAATCATAGCCGATAATCATATCCAGGGTAATCGGATCAGGATGGGTTATAGGCTGCAGTCCCGCCTCCCAGCGGAAGGCGTTGAACCGGCCCGGCTGGCCGCATCCGAAGTGATGATAATATGATTCCAGCGCCGCCAGCATTTCCTGCGGTTCAGTTTTTAGAGCCGCCGCCAGCAATCTGTCCTTGGCCTCCCGGCGGGAAGGATCCTCGGGAATCAAGGACGGAAATTGGGGGTATTCCCAGTGGATCTGGGGCGTTATTTTTTCGCAGAGGTTTGCCCAGGTGAAATGGTACAAATTCTGCAGAATCTTTAGGTCGTGCAGGACCATGGCCCGCAGCCGCGGGTCGGCCGGCCTGGGGCTAAGCTCACATTCCAGACTGAAGGGGTTCTCATCCGCCAGCAGCAGGTCGATCAAATAAGATTGCCAGGCATCGCCCTGGCTGCCATGGACGCGGCTATAGTCCAATAATTTATTACTTAGAGTGTAAAAATCTTCTTCATATCCGGCCGCAGTATCCGCGCTGTCATCTTCCCCCATCCGGCAGACCAGATCGACCAGTTCGTCGTGGATCAGACCGCGATATAATATCAGCCGGTGCAAATTTGTTCGTACGTTCATTATTCGAACCCTCCGCGGAAATTAGCTCGTCTATCAATGTTTATCGTGATTACAGCCGGGACTATGTTGGTGCCCGTGTCCGCAACCCGGGCTGTGCTGATGATCGTGCCCGCAATTCGGCCCGTGCACATGACCGCGTCCGTGATTCTCCCCCTGATGCTGGTGGCAGCAGGTATCGTCGCAAACATGCTCCTCATCCACAATTTCGATCGCGTCGAGCTGAACCTTTACCTGTTCCCGTATGGAGGCCAGATAGTCTTTATAAAGCCGCTTTTGCTCCGCCTGCTCAGCCAGGGTCAGACCTACGCTCTTTTTCTTGGCCGCCAGTTCGTTAATACGCTGCACCATTGCTTCGGTTATCATTCCCACACCTCTGTTTCATTACAACTCTTCCGCTCATTATATTATCAAAGCTCTGATCGGGCAAGCTGTTGACTATATGCGTCGCCAACGTTTATGCTGAAGCAGTAAGCAGAACCGGTTACACTTTTTCAATATTGGAGGATTGAAAGTGGGCAGAACTACCATCTTTTATTATACCGGCACCGGCAACTCGTTATGGACAGCGCGGGAACTAGCCCGGCAATTGGGCAATACCGAGTTGATTTCCATGACCAAAGAAGATATTGCCGTGGACGCGTTCGAATCGCCCGTTATCGGTCTGATCTTCCCGGTACATATCTGGGGCGTACCCCATCGCGTATTGGATTTTCTTGACCGGCTCGCTCTCCGGCTGCCGGTGGGCTATATTTTTGCCGTAGCCACTAACGGCGGACAGGTATCCAAAACTTTGATCCAGCTACAGCAGGAAATGACCGCTCGGGGGATGGAATTGTCCGCCGGTTGGTCGGTGGAATTACCTTCCAACTACATTCCCTGGGGAGGACCCGGTTCTGAGCAAAAACAAACCAGGCTGTTCGATAATGCCCGCCGCAAAATCCCCCGCATCGCCGCAAAGATCAGCACCGGCACCAGGCAAACGGTGGAAAAAGGCCCCTTGTGGCAGAGAATTGTCTTCACCTGGATCTACAATTGGAGCTTTCCGCATGTCCATCAAATGGATAAGAGTTTCTGGACAGATGATCGCTGCAACCAATGCGGGATATGCGCGGAAATTTGCCCCACCCGCAATATCCTTATGGAAGACGGCAAGCTGATTTGGCAGAACCACTGCGAACAGTGTCTGGCCTGCATTCAATGGTGCCCCAAGGAAGCACTGCAATACGGCAAAAAAACCCCCGGATATGATCGCTATCATCACCCTGAGGTTAAAATAAAAGATTTCATAAAATAATTTTTTCCTGATCAATATTTGATTCCCCTGCAAAAACCTGATTTAATCAGGTTGAATGTATAAACATGAAGGAGCACTTGGCGCAACCTGGGGGAACACTAGGTGTTTCCCCAGGCGGGGTTTGGCAACGGAATATTATACATTCAACTAACGAATTATAATTTTCGCAGTGGAATCAATTTTCCACGACTACAGTTTTGGCGATAATATCGTGT
>DATMYB010000010.1:0-9568 GCA_035561215.1 Syntrophomonas sp.
GGATAAGCTATATTATAATTGATGTCGGAATAACACCTCAGCCCTTAACGATGTCGTAATCATGATCGCAGCCAACGCAACAATTACAGATAGAGGTGCATGAACAATTGAACACAATGCATTTAAAATATGCGGTGGAAGTTGAAAAAACCGGATCGATTTCCCAGGCCGCAGAAAATTTTTTTACGGGTCAGCCCAACCTCAGCAAAGCAATCAAAGAATTGGAAGATACGCTGGGGATCGTTATCTTTAAGAGAACCTCGAAAGGTGTGAAGCCTACCGAGCAAGGCAGGGAATTCCTGGGGTACGCCAAGCAGATCCTGGTTCAACTGGAGAAAATGGAGTCCATACATATTTCGCAACAGGAACGGGAGGCATGTCAGGCCTTTAAAGTATCCATTCCGCGCGGCAGCTATATATCGGCGGCTTTCGCCAATTTCGTATCCGGGCTGGACATGGATAAAGGAATTGATATTACGATTCAGGAAACCAATTCTCTTCAAACCATTGCCAATGTGGCGGATCATGGATTTAATCTGGGCATTATCCGTTACCAGACCCTATATGAAAACTATTTCATGGACTATCTGAAGAACAAATCCTTGGACAGCGAAATCATCTGGGAATTTTCAACCCTGGTATTAATGTCGTCGGAACATCCCCTGGCCCAATGTAAAGAAATTGACCTCGACGAATTGAAAAGAATTTCCGTGGAAATCATTCATGGTGATAATGTAGTGCCGTATCTGCCCATGGCTGAATTCAAACAGACTTCCGCTGAAAACTGCGGAGGGAAAAAAGTATTTGTTTATGAGCGGGGCAGTCAGCTCGAACTGCTCACCCGGGTAAAGAATTCGTTTATGTGGGTTTCGCCTCTGCCCCAGGAACTGCTGGAACGATATGGTCTGGTACAGCGCCGCTGCCATATCAAGCAGAATGTCTTTAAGGATCTGCTGGTCTATTCTCCCCATTACCAATTTAACGCTGTTGACAAGCTTTTCCTCAACAAATTATACGAAGTGAAAAATGAAATCGCTTTTATTGACTATGAATAGTTTTCCAATCAGGGGGCCGGCATATCGATATTGGAATATCGATATGCCGGTTTTATATTGCCCATAAACCGATGGATTCATTTCTTACCGCCCGCAGCGCGCCCCGCTTACCATCCTCGCGTATTTACTTTTCGGTATCCGCTCCGTCGGGATATGCATCCCGTGCCGATTTTTCTGGCTCCGGAAGGATGCCGGCCGGCGCGGTCTGTGCCCGACAGCGTATCGATACTTTAATATCGATATTGGAATACCGATATGTCGTATTCATATTTCAAATCGCTTCCTGGGTTTGTTATGCTGTACTCGCTTAAAAGGAAAATCTGTATTTACCCCCAGGCGGCAACTCCCAATTACGGGCCGGGTCAAACCGGGGCTCAATATGTTCAGACAGGAGAGTATGTATGAATGCAAATATTACGTTGCAGATGTTGCAGCGCTTGCCTAAATATCTCAATTATCTAACCGCTCTGCCCCCGGAGGGCGCCGCTAATATTTCCGCCACCGCCATTGCCGAGGCCCTGAAGCTGAATGATGTGCAGGTAAGAAAGGATTTGGCTTCGGTGAGCGACGGCGGCAAGCCGAAAGTCGGATATGTTACGCAAAACCTGATCAACGATATAAAGGAAATATTGGGCTATAACAACAGCCACGATGCCATTATCGTAGGGGTCGGCAGCTTGGGACATGCTTTGCTGTCGTATGAAGGGTTTTCCAAATACGGCTTAAATATTGTGGCCGGGTTCGATACGGACGAGAAAATCATTGGCACTGAAGTCGGCGGGAAAATGATACTTCCGGTTACCAAGCTGGAAAACTTATGCGAACGAATGAGAATACGCATCGGCATCATCGCCGTACCGGCCGGTGCAGCCCAAAGCGTCTGCGACACGCTGGTGCAAAGCGGAGTTTTGGCGATCTGGAACTTTGCGCCGGTACATTTGAATACCGGGGAGGGCATCCTGGTTCAGGATGAAAACATGGCGGCTTCACTGGCCTTGCTGTCCCGACATCTGACCGAAAAAATCTCCGGCTGAGAGGGCGATCCCAGCGCATCCGCAAGTTGAAACGGTGGTGAAAGAAATGGATGAATATTTGCAGCTGAAAAAATCCAACTGTAAGAATTGTTACAAATGTATTCGCAACTGTCCGGTCAAGTCGATCCGTTTTGCGGAGAACCAGGCCCAGATTATTGCGGAAGATTGTATTCTTTGCGGCCATTGCTTTTTGGCTTGCCCGCAAAACGCCAAGGAAATCCGTAATGACGTACGACATGCCCGGGATTTTATCAGCGGCGGCCGGCCCGTTTATGCCAGCATTGCGCCGTCGTTTATATCCAACTACGACCCTATATCGTTTGCTTCCATGGAACAGGCGCTGAAAAAACTGGGCTTTGCCGGCGCGGAGGAAACTGCCTTCGGCGCCGCCATGGTTGCCGGGCAATATCAGCGCCTGGTTTGTGAAGGAAAAAACAATCTCCTCATATCTACTTGCTGTCATACGGTGAATTTGCTGCTGCAGAAATATTACCCGGAAATTATTCCCCATATGGCGCCGGTTTTATCCCCCATGCAGGCCCATTGTCGTGATTTGAAACAGCGTTATCCGGATGCCCAAACAGTTTTTATCGGTCCCTGCATTTCCAAGAAGGCGGAAGCGGAAGCGGAGAGCTGTCGCGAAGATGTGGATTGTGTTCTTACTTTTGAAGAACTCTCGTCGTGGATGAAAGATGACAATATCGTCTTTGAACCGGCGCAAGATACTTCCCGGGGCTATCGCGCCAGAATGTTTCCCGTGGCCGGGGGAATCATCGCGTCCATGACGGACCGGCTCCCGTCTTACACCTACCTGGCAATTGATGGGGTCGAGAATTGTATGCAAGCCCTGCAGGATATTAAAAAGGGCCGCCTGAGCAAGTGCTTTATTGAAATGTCGGCCTGTCCGGGAGGCTGTATTAACGGACCCGCCATGGATAAAAATCACCGTGCGCCGGTCCGGGATTATATTGCGGTTTCCGATTACTCCAAAGATGGGGAGGGCAGCTTCCCGGAGGAAGGGATAGACAATTTGAGCAAGACGTTTTCTTCTTTGGCGCCGCGCAAAATGATTCTGACTGATTCCGCCATTAATGCAGTGCTGCGGGAAATGGGGAAAACCAAGCCGGAACATGAATTAAACTGCGGTTCCTGCGGATACGGCACCTGTCGTGAAAAAGCCCGGGCGGTCATTGAAGGGAAAGCCAATCTGGCCATGTGTTTGCCTTATTTGAAAGAAAAGGCGGAAAGCTTTTCGGATATTATCATCGGGCACACCCCCAACGCTATCGTGTTGGTTAATGAAAATTACGAAATACAGATGGTGAACAACGCCGCCTGCGAACTGCTGAAAATCATTGCGCCGGTAGACGTTATCGGTTGTCCGGTGGTGAGCGTGCTTGACCCGGAGCTGCTGGAGGCGGCGCACCGGGAAGGGAAAAACACTTTCGGCCAAAAGCTGTATCTGGCTGAGTACGGCAAATACGTAGAGCAAACGGTAATATATGACCAAAATTCTCACATTATTATTGTTATCATGCGCGACATCACGGATGCCACCGTGCAGGCGGAAAAGCGCCAGCACTTGAACCGCAAGACGGCAGAAGTTACCGACAAGGTCATAGAAAAGCAAATGCGCACCGTACAGGAAATTGCCTCGCTGCTGGGTGAAACCACCGCTGAGACCAAGGTAGCGTTAACCAAGCTGAAGGAGTCGCTGTACAATGAATGATTACTATACAGATATCGGATATTCATCCTTGAATAAATATGGCGAGCAGTTGTGCGGAGACTATATTGAAACACTGACGGACAACGAATCTTCCGTAGTGGTTTTATCCGACGGACTGGGAAGCGGCGTCAAAGCCTGCATCCTGTCTACGTTGACCTCCAAAATCCTTTCCACCATGATTGCCAATTCCATGCCGATGGAGGAATGCGTTTCGACCATTGTCTCCACCCTGCCCATCTGCAAGGTGCGGGGAATCGCCTATTCCACCTTCACGATTATCAGAATACTGGATCATCTGGAAGCGGAAATCATTCAGTATGACAATCCCTGCGTCATTATGCTGCGGGACGGCAAGCATTATGAATATCCGAAGATATCGGAAATAATCGACAACAAAGAAATATTCAAATCAAGGATTACACTGCGGGAAAATGATTTATTCATTGCCTTGAGCGACGGAGCCACCCATGCCGGCATTGGCACGACGCGCAGTTTCGGCTGGCAGCGCCAGGATATCGCTGATTTTTTGGAAGACGTTTATGAGAGCGATTATACCGCCAAAACTTTCAGCACCTTGCTGCTGAACCGGTGCTATTTCTTTTACGGAGGCAAACCCAGCGACGACACCACGGTCTGCGCCATTAAAATCCGCAAACGAAAACCGGTTAATCTGCTGATCGGTCCGCCGCAAGATCCGGAAGACGCGCCCACAATGATGGCGCTGTTCTTTTCCAAAGCCGGGAAACACATTGTCTGCGGCGGCACGACGTCTTCTCTGGCCGCGGAGTTTCTGCATACTTCCCTGGAGGTCGGTTTTCCGTTATATGTTGATCCCGATATTCCCCCCACCGCCAGCATAAACGGAGTCGACCTGGTGACGGAAGGGGTGATCACCATGCGCCGCGTGTTGGAATACGCCCGGGATTACCTGGCGGAGAACAAACGCTATGGGGAGTGGAGTTCCAGGGAAGACGGCGCTTCCCTGATCGCCAAAATGCTGTTTGAAGAAGCGACGGATATCAATTTCTTTGTGGGGCGGGCCCTTAATCCGGGCAATCAAAATCTAAAACTCCCGGTCAATTTTAATCTCAAAATGCAGCTGGTGGACGAGCTTTCCAAATGCCTGGAACAAATGGGCAAGAAAATCAAAGTGAGCTACTTTTAACGGAGGGTAACAATGGAAAACACATTCGATATCAAAAAACTCGATGAAATCATCGATGGCAACGGCGCCAGGCCCAGCTCGGTCATAGCGATTTTGCAGGAAATTCAAGAGGAATACCGCTATTTGCCCAAAGAAGCTTTTCCCCATATGGCCCAACGCATCAACATCAGCGAAGCCCGCATATACAGCGTTGCCACCTTTTATGAAAATTTTTCGCTGGAGCCCAAGGGGAAATTCGTCATAAAAATTTGTGACGGCACGGCCTGCCATGTGCGCAAAAGCATTCCCATTCTGAATCGTTTGCGTTCCGAACTCGGTCTTTCTGAAACCCGCAAGACCACCGGCGATCTGGGGTTTACGGTGGAAACCGTTTCCTGCCTCGGCGCCTGCGGTCTGGCGCCGGTATTGACCGTGAACGACAAAGTCTACCCGGCCATGACGCCGGATAAGGCAGCCACACTCTTAAAGCAGCTTAAGGAGGAACTGTAATATGCTCAAGACCAGAGAAGATTTGCAAATCAGGCGGCGGTATTTTGCAGAGTCCCTCCGGGAAGAAAAGAAAAGGATTCTGGTGTGCGCCGGTACCGGCTGCATATCCAGCGGTTCTTTGGATGTTTTTCATCGTTTGCAAGAGTTAATGGAACAGAATCACATTCCCTGTTCCGTTGAACTGGCGGAAGAACCCCATGGCGAGGTGGTCGGCATCAAAAAAAGCGGCTGTCACGGTTTCTGTGAAATGGGGCCGCTGGTAAGAATCGAGCCGGAAGGCTGGCTCTACGTCAGGGTGAAACCGGAAGACTGCCGGGAGATCATCGATAAAACCATAATGAAAGGCCAGAATATCGAGCGCCTTGCCTATCAGCAAAACGGCGAGATCTGCAAAAAGCAGGACGACATACCCTTTTATAAAAAACAGACTAGGCTGGTGCTGCAGCACTGCGGTCATATAAACGCCGCTTCCATCAAGGAATACCTGGCCATTGGCGGCTACAGCGCCTTTGAAAAAGCGCTGTTTGATATGACCGGCGATGAAATTATCGATGAGATTACCGCTGCCAGCCTGCGTGGCCGGGGCGGCGGAGGATTCCCGGCTGGGCGCAAGTGGAGCCAGGTAAAACGTCAGCCGGAGACGCAGAAATATATCGTCTGCAACGGCGATGAAGGCGATCCCGGCGCTTTTATGGACCGGAGCGTGATGGAAGGCGATCCTCACCGGATGCTGGAGGGCATGATGATCGCCGGACGCGCCTGCAGCGCCAGCGAGGGATACATTTATGTACGGGCGGAATACCCCATGGCGGTCAACCGTCTGCAAACCGCGATTCAGCAGGCCACCGAAATCGGCCTGCTGGGCGAAAGAATTTTGGGTACGGATTTCAGTTTTCACATTCACATCACCCGCGGGGCCGGCGCGTTTGTATGCGGGGAAGGATCGGCCTTGACCGCTTCCATTGAAGGAAAACGGGGCATGCCCCGGGTTAAGCCGCCCCGTACAGTGGAACACGGACTATTTGATAAGCCCACCGTTTTGAACAATGTGGAAACCTTCGCCAATGTGCCGCTGATTATCAATAACGGCGCGGCCTGGTACAAGGGTATCGGGCCGGAAAAAAGTCCCGGCACCAAGGCGTTTGCCTTGACGGGCAACATCGTCAATACCGGTTTGATTGAAGTGCCTATGGGTACGACGCTGCGTGAGGTTATCTTTGACATTGGCGGCGGCATGCGCGGCGAGGGCCGGTTCAAAGCCGTACAGATCGGCGGCCCTTCCGGCGGCTGTTTGGCCGAAAAGGATCTGGATATGCCCCTGGATTTTGATTCGCTGAAAAAAGCCGGCGCGATGATCGGCTCCGGCGGTCTGGTGGTCATGGACGACCAGACCTGCATGGTGGAGGTGGCCCGGTTCTTTATGAACTTTACCCAGAATGAATCCTGCGGCAAATGTGTCCCTTGCCGCGAAGGCACCAAAAGAATGCTGGCCATTTTGGAACGTATTGTGGCCGGTCAGGGAGAAGAGGGCGATATCGAACTGCTGGAGGAGCTGGCGGATACCATTTCGGCCACGTCCCTTTGCGGCTTGGGTAAATCGGCGGCTTCGCCGGTAGTCAGCACGATTAAAAATTTCCGGGCGGAGTATGAAGCCCATATATATGAAAAGCGCTGTCCGGCAGGTACCTGCCAGAAGCTGAAAACATTCCGGATCGATCCGGCCCTTTGCCGGGGTTGTTCCAAGTGTTCGCGTGGCTGCCCGGCCAACGCTATTGCCGGCAAGATAAAAGAAGCGTTTGTTATCGATCAGTCCAAGTGCGTTAAGTGCGGCGCCTGTATTCCTGCATGTCCGTTTCATGCAATCACGGAGGGTTAGAAAATGGAAAACGCAAAACAGTTTATGACCATCGACGGGATGCCGGTGGAAATAAAGGGAGAGAAAAATCTGCTGGAACTGATCCGCCGGGTTGGGATTAAGATGCCTACCTTCTGCTATCATTCCGAGCTTTCGATTTACGGCGCCTGCCGTATGTGCATGGTGGAAAATCAATGGGGCGAACTGGAGGCTGCCTGCTCTACCATACCGAAAGCCGGTATGGAAATAAGGACCAACAACGAAAGACTGCGCAAATACCGTAAAAATATTCTGGAATTACTGCTGGCCAATCATTGCCGCGACTGTACCACCTGCAACAACAACGGCAAATGCAAATTGCAGGATCTGGCCATGCGATTCGGCATTGAAAGCGTGCGCTTCCCCAATACCGCCGCCCAACCTAAAATCGACGATTCCTCGGTTTGCATCACCAGGGACGCTCATAAATGCATTCTTTGCGGCGACTGTGTGCGGATGTGCAATGAAATTCAGAATGTGGGCGCCATCGACTTTGCCCATCGCGGGTCCAAAATGACCATCAGCTGCGCCTTTGAACAGCCCATCGGCGAGTCCGTCTGCGTCGGCTGCGGACAATGTGCGGCCGTATGTCCCACCGGCGCCATTACCGTAAAGAATGATCTGGGTAAAGTATGGCGGGCCCTTGACGATGATGATACCAAGGTTACCGTGCAGATCGCTCCGGCCGTTCGGGTTGCGCTGGGCCGGGAGCTGGGTCTGACGGACGGGGAAAACGCCATGGGCAGGATCGTCGCCACCCTGCGCCGCATGGGTTTTGACGAAATTTATGATACTTCCACCGGCGCCGATCTGACCGTGCTGGAGGAATCCAATGAATTTATCCGGCGCCTGGAAGAACAGGACGCGTCCCTGCCTTTGTTTACCTCCTGCTGTCCGGCCTGGGTACAATACTGTGAGCATAATTATCCGGAACTGCTGGCCCACCTGTCCACCTGCCGCTCGCCGATGGAGATGTTTGCCGCTGTCATTCATGAACAAAGCAAGTATTCCCAGAGAAAACATTTCCATGTGGCCATAATGCCCTGCACGGCTAAGAAATTTGAGGCGGTGCGCGGGGAATACCAGCTCGACGGTGAGAATCCCGTTGACGCGGTCATCACCACCCAGGAACTGATTCAGATGATCAAAGAATCCGGCATTGTTTTTACGGAAATAGATCCGGAAGCTTTGGATATGCCCTTTGGTATCTCCACCGGCGCTGGCGTAATTTTCGGCGTAACCGGCGGCGTTACGGAGGCGGTTCTGCGCCGGGTTTCATCGGATAAATCGAAAGCGGCCCTGACGTCGATTTCCTATCAGGGCATCCGCGGAATGGACGGCGTAAAAGAAACCGTGGTGAATTATGGAGAGCGGGAACTGAAATTTGCCGTGGTGAGCGGATTGAAAAACGCCGCCGACTTGATTGAAAAAATCCAGGCGGGAGTCCACTATGACTTCGTTGAAGTCATGGCTTGCCCGGGCGGCTGCGTGAGCGGAGCCGGCCAGCCCTTTGTTGCCGTCGATGCCAAACAGCAGCGCGGAGATGGCTTGTATGCCGCCGATAAAATGTGCAGCATCAAACGCAGTGAAGAAAATCCGCTGATGATGGAACTTTATAACGGAATATTAAAAGACCGCGTGCATGAGCTGCTCCATGCCGATTATGTAAAGGAAGAAAGCCTTGCCTAAGCGACATCAATTCTGGCAAAGGCAGAGGGGATAGAAGACACCGGCTGGCGCAAGAAGAGACATATGGCCGGTCATATACAGCGAAACGGAAAGTTATTATTCGAGGGAGGCTAGGCAATATGACGGAACTGGTTGTTTGTATCGGATCATCCTGCCATTTAAAGGGTTCATACAATATTATTCAGACGTTTCAGCAAATGATTGAGGAACAACATCTCCACGAAAAAATTGATTTCAAAGCCAACTTCTGTATGAAGAGATGCGACCAAAGCGGCGTTTCATTGACATTGAACGGGAAAGCATACAGAATCGCCCCGGAATCCGCCCGGGAGTTTTTTAATGAAAAGGTAATGCCCTGCATGAGGGAGGAGTCGTATTCAAGATAAATACCTGCTGGATTCATAGAAATTCACAAAAATACTCCGCAGGAATTCAAAGCAGATACACGGTCACCAGTCTGGCGGGGTTATATAACATCTATAGTCCGGTATGGTGAAGAATCATGGTTAGGTT
>DATMYB010000011.1:0-2510 GCA_035561215.1 Syntrophomonas sp.
ATGGACGGTTACGGAGCGGGGAAATTAGTCCAATAAGCTGTACCGTTTTTCAAGTTTGGGACGTAAATATGTGGCAAAACCTCCGGTTTTGCGTCATTTTCCCTAAAAAAACGCCGTATTAGACCAGATTTTGTCCCCTACTTGAAAATCTGTACAAAATGTTATACCATAATTTCATGAAAGAGTATTTGAGTCACTCTCAGGAGGATTCACCTGTCCAGCAATTCTATTTCTGATTCTGTGTCTGCTCCAATTTCCGTATGATTGCTGCCTCAATACTCCGTATCTTTTCCGGATTCTTTACAGAATTATATCTGTTGGCTTTATTCTATTGCAATCCAGCTTCCAATACAATCTTTTTATTGACAATGGAAAAAACCATGATATAATTTTACTGAAATACGATTATAATAATTATGTTTCAGTAATAAGGTGGTGCTATGTTTGTCAGCAGAACAGAAGAATTAACCGCGCTCCACAAGCTCTATGACAAGGATAAATTTCAAATGATTGTCATGTACGGGCGCAGGCGCGTTGGGAAAACAACTCTGATTACAGAGTTTCTAAAAGATAAGCCAGCTATATTCTTTTCCGCGCAGGAGGCGAATGAGCATTTGAACCTGCAGCTGTTTTCCGAAAAGGTTTACGGGTTTTTCGGCTTGCCCAAAACAACAGGCGTTTTCAGTAATTGGAATGATGCCTTTTTGTTTATCGCGGACAGAGCGAAAACGCAGAAGTTTATTTTGGCGATTGACGAATTTCCCTACATCGCTGCGTCGAACAAAAGTGTTAAATCTATTCTGCAAAACGTGATTGACCATGAGCTTTTGAACTCTAAGCTGTATCTGATTTTGTGCGGAAGTCAAATCAGCTTTATGGAAAATGATGTTTTGGGATATAAGAGTCCGCTGTTTGGCAGGAGGACGGCACAGTTTCAGATAAAGGGCTTTGATTACTACGATGCGGCGAAGATGCTCGGAAACGCTTCTAACGAGGACAAAATCAAATACTATGCCTGCATAGGCGGAACACCCCATTACCTTGCACAGATTGACAGCAGTTTATCCTTTGAGGAGAACATAACTGATCTGCTTTTCAATCCGCAGGGATATCTTTACAACGAGCCCGCCATGCTTTTGCAGCAGGAACTTCGTGAACCCGCAATGTATAACTCCATTATTTCAGCGATTGCCACAGGTGCAAGCAGGCTGAACGACATATCCACCAAAATCGGGGAAGACACTTCCAAGACCATTAAATATGTGAAAACCCTGATGGATCTGAAAATCCTGCACAGGGAGTGTCCCTTTGGCGATAATCCTGAACGGAGCAGAAAAAACGTGTATCTGATTTCCGACAACTGTTATCAATTTTGGTATAAATATGTGTTTCTCAATAAGGCGAGTATCGAAACGGGTACAGGGAAAGAGTTTGCAGAGAACATGGTATTCCCTGAGCTGTCCTCTTTCATCGGCAAGCCTGCCTTTGAGGAGGTCTGCAAGCAATATATCATAAGGCAGAATAAGCAAAAGAGGCTTCCATTTTTGGCGACAAATTTCGGGATATGGTGGGGGAATGACAAGTTCGAAAAGAAAAATGCCGATTTTGATGTTGTCGCTGACAACAAGGCGTTTAAAAAGATATTGCTTTGCGAGTGCAAGTGGAGAAACGAAGCGCACGATGTATCCGAAATCCGAAAACTCATGTCAAAGACTTACCTGATGCCGGGATATGATGAATATAATTTTATGTTTTTTTCAAAAGCCCCTTACAGCAGGGAAGCTAAGAGATTAGAGAGTAAGACCAAAAATTTGAAGCTGATTACGCTAGATATGCTGTTTGATTGACAATTCAAATCGTCTTTTAATATGGCTACCTTATCACATCGGCGTCCCGGTCGTCCGGTCCATGGTGCAGGATATTATTTTCGACATACATATGAAGGAATACCTCTCCGACCCCTATGACCACCGCCGCGGACAGTGCGGAAAGCAGCGGGACATCCCTGCCCGGCCACATATAATTGCTCAGATAAATAATCAGCCAGCACAGGCCCGCGTCCGCCACCGCCGCAACGGTATTGTTGAATACGTACAGGATGAGCAGGTCGCCGATGAGATAGGTAATTACCGTGATTGCCAGGGAAACGAGCAGAATTTCCCTGATGCTTAAATTGGAATACATGCCGAGGATGATTTCCGTTACCACCGCGGCCAATACAAACTTGATCACTAAAACAGTCAAATGCTTCATTATAATACGCAAGATACCCCCACTTCTGTAAGTGGCGGGAGGATTGCGCCCCTCCTTTCTGATAACAAAGAATGCGAACACATATTTCGAATATGCTTTGCTGTCTTTGTTCCGTCCACTTATGGTTTCCCCGGCAAACCGAAATATACGCGAAACGGGCCGATTTTATCGGCTTTACCGCCGTTTGTATTTTTCATTGGTATCCGATAAACAACTTCCCTTTACGCTAATTTCATCATTTGCTCAATGTTTTTGAT
>DATMYB010000012.1:0-15459 GCA_035561215.1 Syntrophomonas sp.
AGGTATTATGCTAATTTATCGTACTCGCTTAAATTATCGTTGCATGTTGCAGGGATTGAAAGTAATATAAAATTATCAACTCTCCCGGTCGTTTAACCGAATAGTAGTGAAATTTCAGAGAGGAGCGTCAGTTTTATGAAAGAATTCACCTTCGAAAAATCTTATCAAATGTTTGAACAGGCTAAACAGTATATTCCCAATGGCATTTACGGTCCCAGAACCCCGGCATTTCTAACCTTTGGATCCTATCCCTGTTTCCTGTCCCAGGGCAAAGGCAGTCACATCTGGGATGTGGACGGCAACGAATACATTGATTACATGTGTTCCTTCGGCACTAATATTATCGGCCTGGGCAACGACGAAGTCGATGGTGCGGCTCGAGAGCAAATGAGCCGGGGCAATGCCTTTACCCTTCCCAGTGATCGATGGAATGAAATGGCCGAATATATGATCAATCTGATCAGCGGTGCGGACTGGCTGGTCTTTGCCAAAAACGGATCGGATGTTACTACCTATGCTACCACCGTAGCCCGGGCCTATACGGGCAAAAACAAGATCATCGTTTCCAAAGGAGCCTATCACGGTTCCCATTTCTGGAGCATGCCGGGTTCCATCGGCGTGCCGGCGGATTATTATGCTCATACCCTGTACTTTGAATATAACAATCTTGATGATCTGAAGCGGGTAATCGCCGAAAACAAAGGGGATGTTGCCGGCATCATGCTGACCCCCTATCAACATGCAGGCATGGGCGATCAGATTATGCCTGCCGAAGGTTTTTACAGCGAACTGCGAAAAATATGCGACCAGGAAAATATTGTTCTCATCATGGATGATATCCGCTGCGGGTTCCGGCTTAACCTTCACGGTTCCCACTGTTACTTTAGCGCTGATCCCGATCTGATCTGTTTTGGCAAGGCCATGGGCAATGGCTACCCGATATCGGTAATGACCGGCAAGGAATCTCTCAAAAATGCGGCGGCAAGCACCTATTTTACCGGTACACATTTTTTCAGCGCCGTGCCCATGGCGGCCTCGCTGGCCTGTATGAAAATCATTGAACGGGACGGCGTTATTGAACATTGCTCTGAAATGGGGAAACTGATGAAAAACGGACTGGAACAGCAGGCGGCGGCTTTCAATCTCAAAGTGAGTTACACCGGACATCCGGCGATGCCTTACATGCGGTTTGTGGGGGATGACGATTTTTCGATCAACCGTTTCTTCTGCGGGGAAGCGGCAAAACGCGGTGTGTTTCTGCATCCGCATCACAACTGGTTTATTTCCGGCGCCCATACGAAAGCCGACATCGAGCAGACTCTTGCCGTTACCGAAGCATGCTTTAAGCTTACGGCGGATAAGTATTTTAAATAAACCCGCGGCCACTGTTTATACAAACCCGCTAAATATCAGATTAATTGTATGTCGGCGAAGATTGCTGATCAGCCGCTGCCGTAAAAATCGGTTCATATGTACTTGGCATGTATTTGCCGGCATGCGCTAATTTTTCATTATAATATTTAAATTTGCAGCATCAAAAAGCGGCGTTAACCCTGGATTTAATGATCGTCGGTTTTTCTTTACTTGTGATACGGTTCACCTTTCAGAATTTTAAAGCCCCGGTAGATCTGCTCGCTCAGGATCAGCACCGCCATTTGGTGGGGGAAGGTCAGGGGGGAAAAGGATATGCTCCGGTCGGCCCGTTGCTTGACGGCGGGAGCGAGACCATGGGAGGCGCCGATGACGAAATTTACCCGGGGGCGGCCGCTTTGATTCCACTCCCGGAGTTGCTGCGCCAGTTGCTCCGAGCTATACCTTTCCCCCTGGATATCCAGAGCGATCAGCATTTCGTTGTCTCCCAGCAAGGACAGGATGCGCTCTCCTTCCTTGTGCAGCACTTTTTCGATTTCCTTTTCCGACGGATGAGGGCTCACCTTTTCCTCCAAACCGTCCAAAAATTCAAAGCTGCCGTAAGGTCCCATCCGCTTGAGATATTCCCTGATCCCTTCACTGTAAAACTTCTCCCGGATTTTCCCCACCGAGATGATGCGGTATTTCAACTTGTCCCCTCCGTTGTTCTTTTCCATATAACCGGCTGGAATGGTACTCCTGGTCCCGGCGGCAATTCCATTATTGCCCTTATTACCCATTGCCATTATTTACATAGAGGTTCTCTTCCTCCGGTAGCAAATTAATTATATAGTACCAATATTTCTATTCGGAGGGAAACTTATGTTCAAAAAAGTATTCATAGCAAGTCTTACCGTTATTTGGCTTATACTGGCGGCCGCACCGTATCCGCCTGTGGCCGGCGCTGCTGACTCAACCGATTACCTAAAAACTTATAAAGAAAATTATGCAACTTACCTGGAAAACGATAAAGTTATGGCCGATACTTTTCTGGCTGCTTACAACCAAAGCGAAGCCCAGGCTTTGATCGCCCGGGCAATCTGGTATATGGAAAACGGCTATATGATCTACGGTCACACCAAATATCCGACCACTGGTTTTATTGATTGTTCCAATTTCGTTTCGCTGGTATATAAAGACTTTGGCTATACCATTCCGACCGCCTCCAAGAAATATGACCAGGTCGGAACCAAGGTCGAGGGAGTCTATTCCCGCAAAATGGATAACAGCAGTAAATATGAACTGGTAGGCACTGATAATTTAAAGCCGGGAGATATATTTACATTTTGGAAGGATGACACCGACGGCAAGGGAACCCACATTGGCCATGCGGCCATCTACATAGGAAAAATCAAGGGTGAGCCGGCCATTATTGAGACCATATCCGGCCGTCCCACGGCGATTGGGATTTCCACCAGTTTCAAGTATTGGTATGGGGAACATTTTGCCGACGCCCGCCGGGTATTGGCGGACAGCGCCCAGGTTCCGGGCAAAGCGTGGCAGGCTTCCTCCCCGGTCATCCCGGCGGTTTATCAGCTTACTCCCCAAAATAAGATCGTAATGCCGGAAGCTAAATTCATGAGCTATCAACCGAAAGACTCAGAAACCCCGACCGCTTGCGCCGATATCACCGGCCATTGGGCGGAGGACAGTATCCGCCAGCTGATCAAAAATAAAGCTATCCAGGGTTATCCTGACGGCACCTTCCGCGCCGATAATACCATCACCCGGGCCGAATTTGTAACGACGCTGGTGAATGCCTTCGCATTGGAAACCAAAAGCGGCAAGGTATTTACCGACACCCGCAGCCATTGGGCCAAGACCGCCATTGCCACGGCCTCAAGCTATGGGATCATCTCCGGCTACAATGAGACCACCTTCGGGCCTGATGACCCGGTCACCCGGGAACAAATGGCGGTAATGCTGGTGGCGGCGGCCAAAATCGATACTGATGCCAGCGGATCGCTGACCGGTTTATTCTCAGACAGTACCCAGATCTCCGACTGGGCTTCTAAGGCAGTTTTAGCAGCCGGTAAAGCCGGCATCTTGTCCGGCTATCCTGACAAGACTTTCCGTCCTGCTGCCTGGGCCAGCCGCGCCGAAAGTGCCGCGGTTATCGTCAAAGCCCTTGATGCTGCCAATTAGCGCTAAATTCTACCACCCGCTATGCAGGCATAGCGGGTGGTTTTTTGTTTCGCTTCGCTCAACCGGCTTTAAGCCCATAAATAAAAAAATCCCGGTTGAACCGGGATTTAGCATGTTATTTTACGTTAGCGCCGAGAGCGCTCAGCTTTTCCCTTATATTTTCATAGCCGCGGAAGATATGAATCGCATCATCGATAACAGTGGTGCCTGAAGCGGCCAGTCCGCACAACACCAAAGCCGCCCCCGCTCTCAGGTCGGTGGCTTTTACCCGGGCCCCAAACAATCGCGGGGTACCTTCCACAATGGCGGAACGTCCTTCCAACTTGATTTTAGCGCCCATGCGGATAAATTCGTCAATGATCTGAAAACGATTTTCAAATACATTCTCCACCACCACACTGGTACCCTGCGCCAGGGACAGCAGCGCTATCATCTGGGACTGCATATCAGTAGGAAAACCAGGGTAAGGCATGGTTTTTACATCCGCCGGCAAGATCCGCTCTCCGCCTTTGACCACCATCCCCTGCTCCGTCTCCCTGATCGTGGCCCCGGTTTCCTGCAGTTTGGCGATGATGGGGTGGAGATGGGTTGGAATGATATTCTCCACCTGAACCTCGCCGCCGGTAATGGCGGCGGCCGTCATATAAGTACCTGCCTCAATGCGGTCGGGAATGATTCCGTAATGCACCGCTTTCAACACCGGCACTCCTTCGATTTTTATGATGTCGGTGCCGGCACCTCTTATCTTGGCGCCCATGGAATTAAGGAAATTAGCCAGGTCAACAATTTCCGGCTCTTTGGCCGCGTTTTCAATGATACTTTGTCCCGGTGTCTTGCAGGCCATCATCATTATATTTTCCGTTGCGCCCACACTGGGAAAATCCAGATATACTCTTGATCCGCCGGCGGTTTTATTGCGCGCGTAAATATAACCGTGCTCGATTTCAACTTCCGCTCCCAGAGCCTGCACCCCTTTTAGATGCAAATCCATCGGTCGGGAACCTATATCACAGCCGCCGGGCATGGATACCTGGGCTTCTCCCTGTCGGCCCAGCAGGGCTCCCAGAAACAGATTGGAAGCACGCAGTTTCTTGGCCAGTTCATCGGGAGTTTTTATTCCTATATCTCTTGACGGCGGACAGATCGACAAACTGCCGTCTTCATTCCAGCCGGACTTTACACCCATTTCGTTTAAGATTTCTATCATTACCTCGACGTCACAAATCCTGGGAACGTTGTCGAGTTTGGTTTCACCTTCCGCCATTATACTGGCCGCAATCAGCACCAATCCGGCATTTTTGGCTCCGCTGATGCGTACGTTGCCGTATAATGGTTGTCCCCCCACAATAACCATTTTATCTTTCAAGAAGCACACCTCTCTAATGCTCTTCCATATATTGATAACATTGATATGCAAAATTTTCAAAATCAGTACCGGTTGCCTGTTCAATGGCCCGGTGCAACTCCTCACCCTGAGACAGACCGTTCATTATCGTATATATCGCGTCTTCTCCGTAGCGGGCGGCAATAAACTCAACCGCCTGCCGGGCTTCAAAATAAGACATCTGTTGGTCCAGTGCATCAAAATTTTTATCCAGTTCCGCAAAAGTAAACAACTGATCGGCAGTTACGTTTTCCGGATCCTCAAACTGAAAACCGGTAATCCGTTTTTCAATGTACTGGGCAACGCCTTCCGTCCACCAGCGATTATAATTCCCCTTGGTCATATCGTCAACTATTAAATGAACATATTCGTGCACCAGCGGGCCGTCAGTCTGAAACTCATTTTCATTGTATGCTTCTTTCAGCCATTGGTGCGGCGATAAAATGCTGATTGACCCTGCCCAGTAAACGCCCAGAGCTTTTTCATTTCTGTCCCAGCCAAAGCACTGGGCCAGACTCTCGCTGTCCGGATAAACGATAATCGTGGTTTTTTCCGGACTGTTGGTTTTCATTTTACCGTTGACCTGGCGGTAAGCCTGTTCCGCGCTATCGGCAATGATATCCGCGTAATCATCATCCGCAGGGGTATATTTAATCGTAAAGTGTTCGGTTTGCATTTGTTCATATTGGGCGGTATTATAGCTAATCTGCTGCCCGGCAGTAAAACGGGTGACTTTTTGCCAAATCTGCCGGGGCTGAACATCGCTTCTGTATAGATAGCAGCCCAGCACCAGCGCCAGTACTGCCAACAGCACCGCCAGCGTCCCGCCGTAAGATCTGCTCTCCAACATATATGCCCCTCCCCTCTACCCATGATTATACTATGGGCAGAGCTTTTGAGGGGCAAGCAAATACTGGGATAGGAGCTATTCCTTCAGGTATGAGCTGACGATCATGCCTACCTGGGCGCCATCGCCTACTGCCGTGGCTACCTGGCGGGTTTGTTTGACCCGGATATCGCCGGCGGCAAATATGCCTTCCACCGAAGTGCGTCCGTCTTCATCCGTCAAAACATAACCGTCCTCAGTAGACACTACGCCTTCCAGGAATTCCGCCGCCGCTACCAGGCCGATGCTGATAAACAGGCCTTCCACCGGCAATACTTCTTCCTCTTTGGTATTGACGTCCTGCAGTATAACCCGCTGCATCAAACCATTGCCTTCGATCCGAACCACAATTTTATTGGTTTTAAGCTCGATTTTATCATTGGCCAGCATTTTATCCACGGAGGTCTGATTGGCCCGGAATCCTTCCCGGCGATGGATCAGATATACCCGGGAAGCAATGCCGGTCAGAAATAAGGCTTCATTAACGGCGGAATCGCCGCCTCCCACCACCGCCACCGGATAATTTTCAAAAAAGGCCGCATCGCAGGTAGCGCAATATGAAACGCCGCTGCCTTTGAACTCCTGCTCGCCGGGGACTTCCAATTCCCTGCGTTTGGCTCCTAAAGCGATCACTACCGCCCGGGCCCAGTATTCGCCTTCGGCAGTGGTAACTTTTTTCCCCTCGGGCAAGTCTTCCAGCCGTATTACTTCCTCCATACGGGTTTCTACACCGAAACGTTCCGCCTGTTTATGAAAGTTATCCATCAATTCTATGCCGGAAATGCCGAAAGGAAATCCCGGATAATTTTCCAACTGGTCGACCCAGGCCGCATTGCCGCCGATATGGTTGCCTTCCAACAGCAGTGTGTTCAGTTTGGCGCGGCCGGTATAAAGGCCGGCGGTCAACCCGGCCGGGCCGCCGCCCAAAATAATTACGTCATACATGGAGATGCTTTGCTCCTTCCAACTTAATGATCTGTTACACCTAAAACTTTAATTCCCACCGGATAAAATACTTTTAGATGTAACATACCACTATTCAATTAAAAAATAAACCCTGACCCCAAGGCCAGGGTTGTGGGACAAGCTAACGTAGATAATTCAGTGGATTCACAAACTTTCCGCCTGATAAAACCTCAAAATGCAGATGAGGTCCGGTGCTGTTACCGGTAGAACCCCGCGCGCCAATGCTCTGACCCCGTGCCACCGATTGCCCGACGGAAACGTATAGTTTGGAACAATGGGCATATCTGGTAGAAAGACCGTTGCCGTGGTTGATGAGGATGCAATTGCCATAACCTCCGTTCCAGCCGGCAAAAGTAACGGTACCGCCATCGGCCGCTACTATCGTTGAACCTGTGCTGCCGGCAATGTCAATACCGGTATGTCTGCCAAAATATTGAGAGATGTACCCTGACACCGGCCACATCAGCGAGCCGGAACCACCGCCGGAACGAGAAGCCACCTGCACCACCCGGCTGCCTTTAACCATGACCTTATCTTTAGGTTTCTCGATAATCGTCTCGGATATAACATCTTTTTTATCAATGACATTATTTATTTTCTCAAGTACATAGGATACCTGCTTTTTGCCGTTGACGCCGGCGCTTTGCACTTTTATGCCGTTGGCAACGCTGCTGTCGGTTACGACTTTGGTTTCAAAGGGAATTACTTCCGTGGCGTTACCCTCTACTTTAGCGATTACATTTATGTATGGTTTGCTCTTGACCAGGATCAATTCCTGTCCCAGATCCAGTATGTCATCTTCGCTGATGTGGTTGGCCTTTAGAATATCATCCACGTACATATCATTTTTGCGGGCGATACTCCAAAGATTGTCGCCTTCTTTGACCTTATATTTTTCCGGGCTGTCAGTGCCGGTGGTAATCAAATTCCAAGCCTGCTGGGGAGTTAATACCTCGCCGGCGTAGACCTTGGTTTCTTGAACGGCAACCTTTTCCGCGAAATCAGACGAAACCAGTTTTTCGTTCTCTCCCACCCAACTGTAAGCGGATTTTAATTCTTTCAGTATATCCTCGGCCGTGGCCTTGTCTTTCACGCAGGCGATCTTTTTGCCGTTGGCCATAATTACCGCGCCATTGGTCTGAAACAACAATTCTTTTTGCAGAGCCGATTGAATTTCATCTTCTGCCATAACCATATCTTTTTCTGCAAAAACCAGCTTGTAATCGATTTTACTGCTGAGTACCGCCTGGCTACTATTCTGCGCCATTTGCTTGCCGATTTGCTTTATGGCCGCATCCACCTGGCTGCGATCTTTGACGATAAACTGTTGCTTGCCGTTGACCTCTACCGCATAGGCAGGCGTTTTGACTCCCAAAAACCAAATGCACATCAGCATGACCGCCAGTACTGATACCCCTGCGGCCAGCAATTTTTGATTCTTTGAAATTTTTAGCATATTAAATCTCCATTTTTACGTGCTGCTAGGACTCATCTCCTATTTCTACAACAAAATCCAATATTCCTTCTTAAATGTCTAATTTTCTTTCGTACTCGCTAAACTTCCCATAGCTTCCAAAAAGATAGCGCCTTCGATCCTTTTACGGTGCATACTACAGCTTACTCGACTTGGCTTTGAAATGTCACCGTTGGCATGGTAGGCGTTGGCGTGACAGCCGCCGCCGCAAAAGTATCGGGCCCAACAGCTACGGCATTCGCTCTTGTTCTGCAGATGGTTGGCAGCAAACCGGCTGCGCAGCTGGTCGTCCAGCCGTCCGTCAAAAATATTTCCCAGTATAAATTCCTTTTCTCCTACAAACTGATGACAGGGATAGATATCCCCGTTGGGGGTCACCACCAGGTATTCCATTCCCGCGCCGCAACCTGACAAGCGTTTGGCCAGACAAGGTCCCTTCTGCATATCAAGATTAAAGTGGAAAAATTCAATCTCGCGACCATTGCGCCGGTATTCATATAAAAGATCGGTAAGCCGTTCATATTCAGCCAAAACCTGCTCCAAATCTTCCGCTTGAATACTGTAGCCGTTGTCCTCACCCACCGCCGGTTCCAGGGAAATAGCATCAAAGCCCAATTCCGCTATATGGCGCAAATCTTCACTGAAATCCAGGTTCTTTTTAGTGAAAGTTCCGCGTATATAGTAGCTTTTGGGCTTACTGTCCACCATTTTTTTTATTTGGGGAACGATGAGATCGTATGTACCTGCTCCGTTGTTTAATATCCGGTGACGATCATTGGTTTCCGGACGTCCATCCAGGCTTAAAATCACGCTCAGGTTTTCCGCTCGGACAAAATCAATGAGTTCATCGGTAATCAGGAGGGCGTTGGTAGTGAGGGTAAAATTGATATGCTTGTTACAAAGGCTTTCCAATTGGCGGCCGTAAGCGACCAACTGTTGCAGCATATCCTGGGCCAGCAGAGGTTCGCCGCCAAAAAAATCAACTTCCAGGTTGTGAATGGGGCCGCTTTGCTCGACCAGATAATCCAAGGCTCGCTGGCCGGTCTCCAGGGTCATGATTCCGGCTTCCATACCGAAATTTCCCTGACTGGCGAAACAATATCGGCACTGCATATTGCAGGCATGGGCAACATTCAGGCAGAGAGCTTTTATATGCAGAGCGGGTAATTCCAGCAATGGCAGATCTTCTTCGGAGAACAACGCCCCCTGCTGCCGGGCGGCGTTAATTTCCTCGGTAATATCGCTGAGATCCTCGGCCGGATATACATTCGCCAGTTCCGACATGACGCTGTCCATATCGCCGCTCCGTTCCATCAAACGAGCTACCACATCACGGCTCATATCGTCCAGCAAATGTATGGCACCACTGTTGACATCCAGCAAAATATTTTTTTGCTTCCATTCAAATAAATGAATGTTGGCATGAAAATCATAGCCGACTAAATCCTGCAAAAAAATTCTCCCCGTTTCCCTGATAACAAAAACAGGGGCTTACGCCCCTATTAACAGCTTTTAAATTACTGGTTTTTACAGCTTTGATTGCCTACCGTGCAGGAGGTCTTGCAAGCTGACTGACAGGAACTGGCACACTCCCGGCAGTTGATCGCATCCTTATCCCGCTTAAGATTGGGTTTTATAATCGTGGTAATATGTTTTTTCAAACTCCGATCCTCCTTCCCCTATCAACTTGTCATCCCGGCACAACTCCGGAACATTATATTCAAAGTGTATTACTATCCAACGCAAGGGGGGACTTCCCTACCGTAATAAACAAAAATGGAGCGGGAAAAGGGGTTCGAACCCTCGACACCCGGCTTGGGAAGCCGGTGCTCTGCCACTGAGCTACTCCCGCCTGTCTAAGCACACTTTTTCAAGTTGATAAATTTTTCTAAAATATGGCGAAGCCGATGGGATTTGAACCCACGCTCTCCGGCTTGACAGGCCGGCATGTTAACCGCTACACCACGGCTCCGCAATCACTGCAGAAATATGGTAACATAATCGATCTGATTCCGCAAGGAATTACTTGGTATGCCTGGGCCAATGTATCACCATCCGATCCAGCCGGTATGAATTCCATAATAAATTATTCCCAATTGCAGCAAAATAATTAACGGAAAACCTAATTGGAATTTAAGGTGGCGGGTTTTATGATGAAACAAATACATCCCCAACCAGCCTCCCCATGTGCCTCCGACCAACGCCCATAAGAACAGGCTGCGTTCCCTTATCCTGTATCTGCCGGTTTGGGCGCGCCTTTTATCCTCGAAAAAAAGCAGCAGGCTGACGAGGTTGACGGCAATAAGATAAAGCAGCAGCAATTTGTAACTATCCATTCCGGACAAAACATTTACTCCTTTCTCGATTCAATTGACGTAATGGTCACATTTTTTCGACAAATTGTTGTTAAATATTGCACAAGCTAGTATGATTAACATAAAAATAATACCATAATTCGACTGCCCATGAAGCCCGCCCTTAACCGAACCACACTTTTGGCTGAATGAATCTTAAATCTGATAAACAGGAGGGTAATACTGTGAGAGATATTGTAGACTGGCAATACGAACAGAAAAAAATAACTGCCGACGAAGCTGCCGCTCTGGTCAGATCCGGCGACTTGGTAGCTTATGGAGAATTTACGATGTTTCCTCATGCCCTGGACGAAGCCTTGTCCAAACGGGTAAACGAACTGCAGAACGTACGCATCACCGGCGTATGCTATACTGAGCCGCCCAAAGTAGTGCTGGCCGATCCCAAAAGGGAGCATTTCATCTTAACCGATCTCCATTTTGGTTTGGTATCCCGTAAATTGCACGATTACAATCTGTGCAACTATATTCCCAATACCTATCACCAGGGCTCAAGGATCATCAAGAAGTATTATAATGTCGACGTGGGTTTCTTCTCCGTCGGTCCCATGGACGCTCGCGGCTATTTCAACCTAGGACCTTCCAATTCCGTTACTCCGGCAGTAATGGAGAAAACCAAGATTAAAATCGTTGAAGTAAACAATACGGTGCCGGTATGTCTCGGCGGCAACCAAGAGTCGGTGCATATTTCCAATATCGATTACGTGGTGGAGGGCAATAACACCCCGTTGCCGCAGCTTCCGGATGTGGCTCCCACCGAAACCGAGCAGAAAATCGCCAGTATTCTCGTCAATGAAATCGAAGACGGAGCCTGCCTGCAATTGGGCATCGGCGGACTTCCCAATGCGGTGGGCGCCTTGATTGCCGACAGCGATTTGAAAAACCTGGGTATCCACAGCGAGATGATGATGGATTCCTGCGTCGATCTTTATGACAAGGGACTAATAACCGGCGCCAAAAAAGCCATCGACAAGAACAAAATGGTCTATACTTTCGCCTTAGGCACGCAAAAACTGTATGATTTCCTGGACAATAATCCGGTTTGCGCCATTTACCCGGTTAATTATACCAACGATCCTCGCATCATTGCCTTAAACGACAAGGTGGTAGCCATAAACAACGCCTTGGAAATCGACCTGTTCACCCAGGTTGCTTCGGAAAGCATCGGTACCCGGCAGATATCCGGAACCGGCGGACAACTTGATTTTATTTTAGGCGCTTTTAATTCTCACGGAGGCAAAGGCATTATTTGCTTCGACTCGACTTATACGGACAAGGACGGCAACCTCCATTCCCGGATCGTGCCGACCCTGACTCCGGGTACCATCGTAACTCTGCCGCGCTCGCTGGTTCAGTATGTGGCCACAGAATACGGCATCGAACAATTCAAAGGAAAAACCACCTATGAACGTGCCGAAGGGTTGATTCGACTGGCTCATCCCCAGTTCCGGGACGAATTGATCCGGGCTGCCGACGAGATGAAAATCTGGCGCAGAACCAATAAAATCTAGTTTTTTACTTCAAGCCATTCCTCCTTTCTTCAGTTAATCAAAATAGCGGGGCAGTCCCCGCTATTTTGATAATTTTTTGTAATTATGTATCTCCGGGCTCTCGGCTAGGAGCGGTTAAAGTTCATAGGTAAATTCGCTCCGCAAAATCTCCCATTCTGCGTCGGTCACCAGGCCCAGACGCCAGAGGGCAATCCCCTTTAAATTGTAGCGGCCGGCAATAGTAATTTTGTCGGCAATGCTGTCTTCCGTCTCATTGACCGCGGAAATACCCAGCACCAGCTTTTCGGGAGAAACGCTTCCGATGGCAAGCTGCACCGCCTCTTCCACCCGATCAACCGGTTCCGGTTTGGTACCGTAATCATAGGCCATGATAATAATTTGATCCGCCTGCAGACCCAAAGCCTGATAGTCATAACCAGGATAATCGCTGTTTAGCGGATGCAGGGAAAGTGACAGCTCCTTGCTTTGCTCATGCAGGGCGGCAGCAAGCTCGGTTACAAAAGCAGTAAAATCTGATCGCACCTGGCTCAATTCTTCCGGAGTGTCATTCCAGCCCAGGCCTTCAAAATCGAGATTTACGCTGTCATATTGATCCGCCTCGGCAGTTATGGTTTGGATGGCCAACTGCCTGGCGTCAGAATCGTTTATCATGTTACGGATTTTGGCATTTTGATCGGTCATTTGTATGCACATCTGGGTCTTTAACTGGAAAGATGCGGCCGCGTCCAGGATATCCTCCCACCCCTCCGGCCGTTGCCAGCCGCTGTCGCTTTGGGTCAATAGCTGTCCCTGTTCGTCCATGGTATACCAGCCGAAGATCAACTCTTTAACAATATCGGTATTGCCCGGGGCTCTTTCCGGGTAGGAAGTCCCGAACAAGTCGGTCCAACTGCTGGTTTGCGCGTCTCCCAGTGCATAGTAACCCATGACTTCCATCTCCAACAGTTGCGAATAAATGCTGACTTTCCGGGCTTCATCATTCCAGACCACCCGGCAGCCGCACGCTTCACTGATGAAGCGTACCGGAACCATGGTGCGGCCGGAGACAATCATGGGCGGGACATCTAAAAACACGGTTTCTCCGTTTTTTGTGGCGGTTTGAGCCCCGATTTGCATCGTCAGCGTAAGTCCCGAACCTACCACGGTAACTTCCTGGGTTTCGGCATTCCAATCTACCTGCAGGTTCAGCGCTTCAGCTACCGTGCGAAAAGGCACCAGGGTGCGGTCATTATGTATAAGGGGCGCCACGTCCGGCGCGAGGGTCTGTCCGTCCATTTCCAGCGTAATTTCTGCGGGTACTGCCGCCGCCTGCGCCTGAGGAGGGAGCATAAAAAAGAGCATCCCCACAACCAGCGCACGCATAATCCATTTCATAAGTAAAGCCTCCATTTCAATTACTGGGTTTTTCCATCGGGGAGGATGGAAATCGTTATCATTAGTGTGGCAGCTGTTGCCGCCGAAATGATAAATTTGCCTTAAACTTTGTTAAGTATACTATAAAAAAATTGCCATTTGGCACCAAAGCAAGACAAAAGTAAAAATCTCCGGTCAATTACCCCATCCCCCAGGCAGTCAGTGCTATTGCCTGCCTGGGTTCATAACAGTCACGGAGACGTTAGGCTGCGTTATTTATAGATGTCGCCCAAAAGGGCAGATATATTATAAACGATGCACCTTCCCCTAAAACGCTTTGCACCGCAATGTCAGGTTCTGTTAAAGGATTAAGTCCGGTGTCGCCGGAACGTCCGGCCCTTGCCGGCGGACAGCGGCGTGAGCGCGCAGGGCCATATATCCCAGGAAAAACATGACCGCGATGCCCAATACTCCGAAGCGGGAATGCCCGGTCAATTGCGTGATCACACTCATCATAAGGGTGCCGGTTAAAGCCGCGCCCTTTCCGAATATATCCATAATACCGAAAAATTCATTGGCGTTTTCCTTGGGAACGATACGAGAAAAATAGGAACGGGAAAGGGCCTGTATCCCTCCCTGGAAAACGGCTACACAAACCGCCAGGAACCAGAATTCCCAAGCCCGATCCAATTGCAGGGCAAACAGCGTGATGCCCAGATACCCGAGAATGGAAAAAGAAATCAATTTTAGCGTAGGTTTTTTTTGAGCCAGCCGGGCAAAAAGAATGGCACAGGGGAAAGCCACCACTTGCGTAAGCAACAGCGCTAACAGCAGGTGATTGTCGGAGATGCCCACGTCCTTGCCGTAAGAAGTTGCCATTTCTATAATGGTGTATACGCCGTCAATATAAAGAAAAAAGGCCAGCAGAAATGAGAAGATGGTCTTTTGCTCCCGGACATGGGTGATCGTATGCCAGAGGCGGGAGCAGCTTTCCCGGACGGGATGGCCGCCGCTTTCCAGGGCGTATACCTGACGATATCTGCGCAGCAGCGGAATCGTGCAAACCGTCCACCACAGAGCGATGATTATAAATGCCAGTTTGGTAGCTTCAGCGGCTCCCAATCCGGTTTGGTCTGCGGTAAGGATCAATCCCAGGGAGACAATGAACGGAATACAACTGCCGATGTAGCCCCAGGCAAAACCATGGGAACTGATCCGGTCCGTCTGCTGCGGCGGGGTGATATCCGGCAGCATGGCGTCGTAGAAGATCAGACTTCCATTAAAGCCGGATTTGCCGATAATAAACATGATTAAAAACGCAAACCATCCCATTGGCAGGATCAACCCCAGGCAGCCGGCGATACCCATGGCTGCAAAGGCAAAAAAGAGCGGCTTTTTATATCCTCGCAAATCTCCGACTGTCCCCAGAATCGGACCGACAACCGCAATGATGACAGTGGAAAGGCTGATGGCGTATCCCCAGTAAGCAGTAGAATCCGCCATACTTATGCCGCTGTTGGAGGCAAGATTTTTGAAATAGATTGGAATAATGGTAGATACCATCAAGCTAAAAGCCGAATTCCCCACATCATACAAGATCCAGCTTTTTTCCAGCTTATTCATCCACGGCCACTCCTTCACCATTCAGGTCGAATTCCGGTTCGCTCTTTTGTTTAGTATCTATTAACCCCATCCCATTCCAGATGGCAGCAACGATCCAAAGCGTAATGGCATATTCATTACGACAAGTAATGGCCCGGGATCTGGGGTCGGCGTCGAGGAGGCGCAAGGCCTCCTGGCCAACTGATAGTGGGTCGCACAGGCCGGGCATGGCCCTTCTTTCTGTTATGCCGCTATATTATAGCATACCGGCCCACACGGCATCATTAGCTTTTATGTACTATTGATATTTGCTTTCGTGATAAAATATTGCAATATTGTTTGATTAGCTATAATAA
>DATMYB010000013.1:0-19456 GCA_035561215.1 Syntrophomonas sp.
GTATTGGGAATGCCCAGGAAATATCGGCTTAAAATAATTTATGGGATTGCTGTAAGCGGCCTGGCGGGCGTGATAACAGCTATGAAATTCCTCCCGGCAGTAACCGGCGGGGCAAAGGGGCATGCCCTACTTTATTTAATTTTGGGTCTGATAATTGTTATGGGGGGAGAATTGTTCTGGAGCTTTATAAGTTATAGTAATCGACGTTGGGGCAAAGGCGCGGTCGTTGGCGTGGCGGTTCTAGTGCTCCTTGCTTTTGCAGGTTCAGGACTGCTGAGCCAGGAAAGCAAAATCAATGTTCAAAACAAGCTGCAATCAAATATGTTAATGGGTCAAGCCAAAAATATCGGAAATTTTTCTGATTTTAGTTATACGAGCCGGATTGATATATATAAATGGGCTATTTCTCTTGTAAAAGACCGTCCCCTATTCGGGTCTGGAGCCGGAGCCTGGAATGCTTTATATCATCAGCATCAGGACTATTTATTTTATACCAGCGAGGTACACAACCATTTTCTGCAGGTACTGATTGAAGCAGGCTTATTGGGGTTGCTTGCCTTTTTATCCATGTGGATTTTTATGTTTTATGCTGTTTTTAAATTGAAAAAAATTATAAAAAATAACATGGAAAACAACTCTGACATAGAGCCTTGGATTTTAATTTGGAGCGTTACCGTAGCGGCACTGGTCACTGGTCTGCATGCTTTTATTGATTTTGATTTGTCTTTGAGCGCTCTTTGTATAATGCTATGGACGCTGTTAGGGTTAATTAATGCCGCCGGCCGCATAGAAAAGGTATACCCGATTAAAAATTCTTCGATAGCGATATTTCTAGCGGCCGGGTTGGTTTTATTCCTGCTCCCCCTGATGAGCGGGCAACGCATGCTGGCAGCAAGCACTGCCTACAATGGCGCAAACCATCTATTTCAGCAAATGGCTGCTTTGCCTGCCGGCGCCGAAAGAGAGGAAAAACTAAACGAGGCAGCCGATCTGGCGTTACAAGCAAGCAAAACTGATCCTTTTAACGCTTATTATCCGATGCTGCTGGCACAGGCCTCTCTTCAGCAGTATCTGATATTGGATCAACAACAGAATGCCGCTAGTTTAGATAAATGGAAGACTATTCATGAATCCATAAGCGCTGCGGAAAAATTAAGCCCATATGATACAAGAATTCGTAATGCTGCGGTTGAAATTTATATGCAGGTTAACGACCTTCCCCAGGCATTAGAAGAGACGGCATTGATAATGGAAACCAATCCTTTGGATGCTAACATATATGCGTCAATCATATATATAGCTGTAAACGCGGCCGACCAGAGCCTGAAACAAAATGACAAAGCGGAAGCAGCGAAGTATTTAACGACTGCCATTAATTGCGGTCAAAAGATGAAGGATACCGAAAAGCAATTAGATCCCCATAAAATGGAGGCGCCGTTCTGGAGCGGGAATCCTTTCATACTTGACCAGAGAGCTCAGTATGAACTTGGCAGGGCCTGCTACCTAATGGGTGATTATCTGTGCGCCAAAGAATTCTTGAAGCCACTTACAGAGGCCCAGCTAGATCCTGCGTTACAGGTTCAGGCATGGTATTTAGCAGCTTTATATAAAATGGGAGATTCCAATATCCAGGGTCTTGTCCAGGATTTGCGATCAAACAATCCCCAAGGCGCGCTTATTTACGATGATTTGGTTCAATGGAGCCCTCTCGTTTAGCCTTTTGCGCAAACGTGGTTTTTATCTACCGTTTGGGCATCGTTCCCGGTCGGTAATAAAAAGGGCGACGATCAAGTTTAAAAAGGCCAGTAATGCAGCGGCCAGAAACAGCCACATATAACCGCACCAGGCCCAAAGCAGGCCGCCGGCGAAGGGAATCAACATGGCTACGGCGTGGTCCATGGTAACGCCCATGGGAGAAAGTCGGCGCGATTTCATCCGGGTGATCGGCGATGCGGTTCAGGTAAGTGGTACGGGCGATACGCACCGAAAACAGGATTTGGTCAGAAATATAACAAGCCATAATTACATACTTGGCCACCGCATGTGCGAACCATATTTCCGAACAGCCGTAAAAAATGCAGACGGCTATTAAAGAGATGGATTCAAAAGCGATAATCTTTTTTTCGCCCAGCGCGTCGATGGCTCGGCCCAGTATTGGCCTGAAAAATAGTGATTAAATAGTGCCGATAATCCCCAAAATCGCAAAAGTACTTACTTCGGCATGAAATACCTTGATCAGCACCCAGGGCGCAAAAGTCAGGAAGATCTGCTTGCGGGCGCCAAAAAATATATTAAGGATGTAAAACACGGTGTATTTCTTTTTTTAATATAAGCTGGCGCTGCCGCCGAACCGGTTCCGGTTTGATCAGGAACAAAGCCGCTGCTGCCAGCAGCGCGCAGACGCAAGCGATGGTGAACAAAACCTGAAAGGAAAAATGAAAATGGGCCGCGCCCACAAACACAATCAACATACCCAGCAAAGATCCCAATGATTCTAAGGACGCCAATTTGCCCAGCAAACTTCCTTCCTTGCCTTCGGAAGCCAGACGCAGTGAGATACAAGGGGCGATACACATGTATAAATGGGTGCCGATACTCCACAGTACCATCCATATTACCAGCGTGCCGACGCCGGGCGCCAAAAAGCTTTGTCCCAAAAATGAAGCGGCGATCAGCAGCGCAGATAGTGACGCAATGCGGCTGTCGGTCATAAACAGCAACGCGGTAATTACGAATACAATCAAAAATCCGGGGAATTCACGGGGAAATTCCAGTGCACCGCGGGTGACTTCGGAGATCTGATAACCGAAATCAAGAAAATTATTGAACGACGAATCGTACAAACCGGTATAGAGTCCGGTCATGATGCTGGCCAGGGCAAAAAGCAGCATGGGCGTCAGCAGAGATTTTTGCAGATTTTTCATATCGCCTTTTTCCTAACTGTTTATGTTCTCTTTATAAATAAGCAACTGCAGCAATTATTTAAGCGACAGACAAGTCGTGACTATGCCGGAATATCTTAACAGGAAGATAACTGTAATTATCTTCCTGTTAAGCTTTAAGAGTAATATGCAGCTTTTTCAAGCTGAGATGCAGAGGCTATAAAATCACGTCGTAGGCCAGCTCAAATTGTCTTTTCAATTCCACCCGGAAATCAGGATGGGCAATCCCGATCAGCGCCCGTGCCCGTTCGTTGTTAGTTTTGCAATACAAATTGGCGACGCCGTATTCGGTTACAACATAGTGTACATCGTTGCGGGTATCGCTGACCGGAGTGCCAGGTTTTAACTGGCAGGATATACGAGAAATCGTTCCGTTTTTCGCGGTGGAGGGAATGACGATAATGGGTCTGCCGTTGCGAGCCTCTGCTGTACCTCTGAGAAAATCAAGCTGTCCGCCAATGCCGCTGTATTGTCTGGTACCTACCGCCTCCGCACAAATCTGACCTAACAAATCGATTTCCAGCGCTTGGTTGATGGAAACTTGATTATCATTGCGGGCGATCACACAGGGATCGTTTACGAAATCCACCAGCATAAAATTAAAGATGGGATTTTCATGGACGTATTCATATACCTTTTGCGTGCCTTCCACAAAGGTAGCGACGATTTTGCCGGGGAACTGGGTTTTCTTTTTGTTGTTGATCACGCCGCTTTCGATCAATTCAATCAATCCGTCGGAAAACATTTCCGTGTGAATGCCCAAATCACTTTTTTGTTTAAGATACTGCAGCAACGCGTCCGGAACCGTACCCGCTCCCAGTTGCAGGGTATCTCCGTCTTTGATCAAAGAAGCTACGTTGCGTCCCAGGGCATCGGTAACCTCATCTTTTTCGGCAAAACGCTGCAACTCGATCAAGGGACCGTTGCCTTCTACGATATAATCAAATTTTGAAATATGCACAAAAGTATCGCCGTGGGTCCTGGGCATGTTAGGATTAACTTCCGCAATAACGGTTTTGGCGCTTTTAACCAGTTGCTGGGAATAATCGATAGAAACGCCTAAGCT
The DNA here is from genome assembly GCA_035561215.1 of Syntrophomonas sp. GTDB lineage: Bacteria > Bacillota > Syntrophomonadia > Syntrophomonadales > Syntrophomonadaceae > Syntrophomonas_B. The sequence continues at coordinate 4,009 of DATMYB010000013.1, forward strand.
GCAGTACCCGTATTTATCGGGAGGAGATACCATCGTTATGAACACGTCTACCGGCAAATAACCTTCCCGAAAAGCCCGAGGAAATTCGTGGAAACTGAGGGGCAGAAACTCCGTGCGGTTTTCCCACTGGGATTTACGGGTATGCGGTCCCAGAAACATAGAATACAGTTTAAAATGCCCTTCCATTTCCGGTCGGCAATATGGAGAACTGCCCAGAGACACACCCTGAGCGATGCGTACATTTTCAAGTTCCTGATAGCGTTCTGTCATTGCGGAAACTAATAGTTCCGATTCACTGGCAGCGTGACCGGGAACTACCAAGTCTCCAGATTTAATTGCTTTGACAGCTTCCTGTGGTGTGGTAAGACGTTGCTGGTATAACTCCTGCCAATTCAACAATGAGATCAAGTGCAATTTACGCTAAGTTAATGCAATATACATGCCAACCTTAACTAAGGGCAAAATTATACTAGTACTCTATCAACTCTAAGTCCGCATATTATTTGTCGAGGTAAATTTCTGCAGGGCAAGACGGAGGATTGAGCAATACTGGACGTATTGCGATTAACGACAACGTAGCCATGCAGAAATTTAGCCGACAAGGAAATGTGGAATTAGGGTTGACAGAGTGCCAACAAGGTGTGTGATACGTTGCAAAAGGTATATAATCTATTGGGAATTGCTCAGCGGGCGGGGAAATTGTCGTCCGGCTCCATGGCTGCTAAAAACAGTCTGATCAGACGCCGGGCGGCGCTATTGATCATGAGTGACGATATTGCCGACAACAGCAAGGATGAACTGCTGGCTTGCAGCAACCGATATGGAATACCCGCCATCATGTTGGGAAGCAGATATGATTTAGGCACGGCTTTGGGCAAGTCCCATCGCGTGGCGTTAACGATAAATGATATAGGCATAGCGAAAGCGATTTTGCGGCAACTGGCGGAGAGCGGAGCAGAGATAAAAACGATGGGGGTGGTTGAATGGCCAAAATAAGAGTACATGAACTGGCTAAAGAACTGAACATACCGAGTAAAGAAATGGTTGTGACTTTGCAGAATTTGGGCCTGGACGTCAAGAATCACATGAGTACCATGGAAGACTCCCAGGCCGGCTGGGTTAGAAAAAAACTGGCGTCTCCCGGACAGCGGGAGAATGTCAAGCAAGAACCCGAGGCAGCGCCACGTCAGCCTGCCGCTTCTGCATCGGTGAAACCCGAACCACCACAACCCCGGCCCGGAAGCAAACCGCCAGCTAACGATAAAAATAGATCCGATAATAGACTCGATAACCAGCGTAACAATCGGGCGACGATGCCCCGCAACGATTACGGCAAAAAACAACAGCAACAACCAGCCGGCGCCAGCCAGAACCAGCCCGGTCAAAATGTGCCTAAACCGGCTCCTCGTTTTAATCGCGAGGGGCAGCGGGATAAAGGTGCTCCCTATAACCAAAACCAAGGCCAGCGTCCGTCTGCATCCGGTAACCAAGGCCAACGTCCACCTGCCTCCGGTAACCAAACCCAGCGTTCATCCGAACCGAGAGCAACGGGGGGCCCCAGAAATGAAAACCGTCCCCGGCCTCAGAATGCGCCTCCGCGCAACGCCGACCATCGACCCCAGCAGCCGGGAACAGCGCCGCAGCGTCGGCCGGAAGGCCAAACCCCCGGCAGAAATAATAACGCCCCCCGGCCTGCGGCCGGAGCCAAACCTGGTGGACCCAGGCCTTATGACAGCCATAATCAACCGCAAAACCGTCCGGCCCAGCAGGATAATAAGCCCGGCCGGTTTACACCCGCCGGCAAACCCGGGGGAGACAACAAGAATAAGAATTTAAACCAGAACAAGAGTCCGCAGCAGCCCCGGCGTGATTACAGCCGGCCCCAGCGCAAGGGCAAGCATAAACGCAAAAAAGAAGACGCGGTTATGCAGACTCCCGAAATGATAACCATCGGCCCTTCCATTCAAGTGCGTGAACTGGCTGAGGCCATGGGCAAAACCCCGGCGGAAGTAGTAAAGAAACTGATGGAGCTGGGTACCATGGCCACCATCAATCAGGAAATCGATTTCGACACGGCGGAAATCGTAGCCAGCCTTTTTGGCGTGGCGGTTGAAGCGGAAATAAACCCAGAAAAACAATTGCTGGAAGAAATCATCGACAGCGAGGAAACTCTGGTGCCCAGATCTCCCGTGGTTACCGTAATGGGCCATGTAGACCACGGCAAAACTTCTTTGCTGGATAAAATACGGAAATCTGACGTGGTATCCGGGGAAGCCGGCGGTATTACTCAACATATCGGCGCTTACCAGGTAAATATAAACGGCAATCGCATAACCTTTATCGATACTCCCGGTCACGCGGCCTTTACCGCCATGCGCGCCCGCGGAGCCAATCTTACCGACTTGGTTATCCTGGTGGTAGCCGCCGATGACGGCGTTATGCCCCAGACCATAGAAGCGATAAATCACATTAAGGCGGCCAATGTTCCTTTTGTGGTAGCCCTGAATAAGATGGACAAACCGGATATAAATCCCGACAAGGTTATGCAGCAGCTTACCGAATACAATATCGTACCCGAAGAATGGGGCGGCGACACCATGTTCATAGCGGTATCGGCCAAAACCGGTTTTGGTATAGAAGATCTGTTGGAGCGGGTGCTGCTGATTGCGGAGCTCCATGACCTCAGGGCTAATCCCGACCGTTACGCGGAAGGCGTGGTTATCGAAGGCGAACTGGATAAAGGCAAAGGCGCAGTGGCCACCGTGCTGGTACAGAAAGGAACGCTGCATGTGGGCGATTTCATCGTGTGCGGCGTAAACTGGTGCAAAGTCAGATCCATGACCGACTATCGCGGCCGCCGGGTGGAATCCGCCTATCCTTCCATGCCGGTAGAGATTTCCGGCTGGACGGACGTGCCCGAGGCTGGAGAACGGGTGCAGGCCTGCGATGAAAAAGTGGCCAAAGATCTGGCCAACCTGCGCCTCAATGAAAAGAAAATCGAAGAACAGAAACAAAGTAGCCGTATTTCTCTGGACGATTTCTTTAAACAAATGCAGGATTCGGCTGTAAAAGAATTAAATTTGATTATCAAAGGCGACGTGCAGGGGTCGGTGGAAGCCCTGGCCAGTTCGCTGCTGCGGCTCAACACCGGCGAGGTCAAGGTCAACGTTATCCATTCCGCCGTCGGCGCCATCAGTGAAACCGACGTCATGCTGGCCTCGGCTTCCAACGCCATTATTATCGGCTTTAACGTGCGCCCGGATGTCAAAGCCCGTAAACATGCCGAGGAAGAAAATATCGACGTGCGGCTGTACCGGGTAATCTACGAAGCCATCGACGATGTCAAAAAAGCCATGGAAGGTCTGCTGGAACCCGAGTACAAGGAAAAATATTTGGGCCGGGCCGAAGTGCGGGCCACTTTCAAAGTGCCAAACGTTGGCATTATTGCCGGTTCCTACGTGATCGACGGCAAGATTCAGAGAAACAGCAACATGCGGGTGTTGAGAGACGGCGTCATCATTTACGACGGCAAGCTGGAGTCCCTGAAACGCTTCAAGGACGACGTCAAGGAAGTAGTCAGCAATTATGAATGCGGTATCGGCATCCAGGATTTCAACGATGTCAGAGAAGGCGATATAATCGAAGCCTTTGTTATGGAAGAGATTAAACGTACCCTCGAATAGGCAATAATTCCGGCATCAGATTTAGAAAATAGACAGAGGAGGCGTCATCATGGGAAAGCGCCGTCAGGAAAGAATGGCAGTCGAGATAAAAAGAGTATTAGCCGCGATCTTTCAGCATGATCTTAAAGATCCACGCATTGATTTTTCCACTGTTTCCGTGACCAGAGTGGACATACCGGCTGACATCAGCCACGCCCGCATCAATATCAGTGTGCTGGGGGACGAATCCCGCCAGGCGGAAACCATGCAAGCGCTGCAGCGAGCCCGGGGCCATATCCGTTCCGAATTGGCCCGGCAACTGCAGATCAGACACGCGCCCGAACTGGAGTTCAGGCTGGATAAGTCGATAGAACACGGCATCCATATTTCCTCTCTGCTGGATGAACTCAGTAAAGAGCCAAAAAAGGACAATAATGCTGATGAATAAGATCACTGATATTGCAGCAGCGATCAAGGCCCGGGATAATTTTCTGCTGGTGGGGCATGCCATTCCCGACGGCGACTGTATCGGCTCACTGCTGGCGATGCACCAGATACTGAAAGAAATGGGCAAAAACAGCCGCATGGTTTTGCAGGATCCCGTTCCCCACATTTATCATTATCTGGCGGGCAGCGATGAAGTGTTGTTGCCGGCACAACTGAACGGCCCGATCCGAGACGTAATCTTCCTTGACTGCGCCGACGAAGAACGGGTAGGAGATGAACTCCTGCAATGCCTTAGAAAACGCGGTTTTACCATTAGTATGGATCACCATCAAAGCAATACTATGTTCGGCGATATGAACTATGTGCAGCCCCAGATGGCGGCTACCGCCGAATTGGTTTACCTGCTGGCAGCGACTTTGTCGGTGGCCATTAATCCCCCTATGGCCAATGCTTTGTTTGCCGGGATCGTTCAGGATACCGGCAGTTTTCATCACAGCAATACCCGGGCGGAAACGTTCCGCATTGCTGCTGATCTGTTGGATCACGGCGTCGATATGGACCAGACCCGCATTAACTTGTTTGAATCCAAAAGCCGCGCCGAGACCAGTCTGCTGACCTGCGCTTTAAACAGCATGGAGTTCAGTGAGGAAGGCCGCATGGCCTGGATGACGGTGGCTTATAAAGAAGCGGAAAGACTGGGATTTATAGATTTACATCCCGAAGGCATCATCAATCACGCTCTTATGATCGAAGGCGTGGAAGTGGGTATGCTGTTCCGGGAAATCAAACCCGGCCTTATCAAAGCCGGCTTTCGTTCCAAAGGAAATGTCGATGTCGCCCGGCTGGCGTCATCATTTGGCGGCGGCGGCCATCGCCAGGCGTCCGGAGTAACCCTCGAGGGCACTCTGGATGAAGTCAAAGGGCGGGTGCTGAAGGCTGTCAGGGAAGTGACGATCTGATTTGCACGGTTTTTTAAATATAAATAAGGCCCCGGGGATGACCTCCTTTGAGGTGCTGAAAAAAATAAAGAAGCTGATCCCCGCCCCCAAACTCGGTCATCTGGGCACCCTGGATCCCATGGCGGAAGGGGTTTTACCCGTAGCTGTCGGACATGCCACCCGGCTGATCGAATATATGGAAAACAGCGGCAAGACCTATCGTGCGGTCATGACCCTGGGCGGGGTTTCCGACACCCAGGACGCCTGGGGGAATATAAAAAAAACCGGCCGCAGCAGTTACCGCGTCGAAGCGCTCCAGGAGATACTGGCGGAGTTTACCGGTACCATTTTTCAAATTCCGCCCATGTATTCAGCCGTGCATCATCAGGGACAAAGACTGTACGAACTTGCCCGCCAGGGCGTGGAGGTGGAGCGCAGTCCCCGTAAAATCGAAATCATGTCCCTGCGCATGTTGGACCGGGAAGAAGACGACGACCGCCAACCCACCGTAGGGCTTGAGATACAATGTTCGCCCGGAACTTACATACGCACTTTGTGCCATGATATTGGCCAGAGATTAGGTACCGGCGCGTACATGTCGCAGTTAACCAGAACCAGATCCGGCATGTTTTCTATCAATGACGCCCTGAGCCTGGAAGAATTGGAACAAAGAAAGGCGGATATCCCGGCTTGGCTCATGCCCTTGGATTATCCCCTGCGTCACTGGCCGGCGGTAACCCTGGACAACAGTGAGGATATCCTCCGCGTTGGCAACGGCAATCATATTATCATCCCGGCGGACTTGCCCACCGGAATGATCAGGATATACCATCCCGGCGGCAATCTCATGGCAGTGGCCAAAACCGTCAGCGAATCCGGCTATCGCTTGGCCCAGCCGCTGAAAGTATTCAAATGAAATCAAGGAGCGTTCAGATGCAGCTGATATATGGAATTGAAAATTACCAGCCCGGCAGCCGCGATTTATACCTGGCGTTGGGCAACTTCGACGGAGTTCATCGCGGTCATCAGAGCCTAATTGAGCGGGCCAACCAACGTAAAAGCAACGGCGGTATCAGCGCCGCCTTTATTTTCGAACCCCATCCCGCCCAGCTGTTGACTCCCCAACACATGCCCCTGCTATTGGGCACGGCCCAGCGCAAAGCCCGGTTGTTGGAGAGTATCGGACTGGATTTGTTGATTTACAACCCTTTCACCCGGGATATAGCATCCCTCAGCCCGGAGCAGTTCGTACGCCATTTTTTGGTGGAAGGCTTGGAGGTAAAGGAAATTTTTGTAGGGTTCAACTACTCTTTTGGCTTTAAAGGAGCAGGATCTCCGGAAACGCTGCAGCAACTGGGAGAACAATACGGTTTCGGCGTACAGGTGGTAGATCCGGTCACCGTTGACGGTGAACTCGTTTCCAGCAGCAGTGTCCGGCAGGCGCTGGAAGAAGGCGATATTCACCGGGCTTCCCGCATGCTGGGATACGCACCGATTTTGGACGGTGTGGTGGTGGAAGGAGAGCGCCGCGGCCGTCTGCTGGGTTTCCCTACCGCTAATGTAGGTATCGAAAAAATTTACAGCATACCTGCCAAAGGCGTTTATGCCGCCCGCGCCGAGGTGGAAAGCAAAGTTTACGACGCGGTGGTCAATATCGGCAGCAAGCCTACCTTTCATGAAGAATATCCCGTTTCGGTGGAGGCGCACTTGTTCGATTTTGCCGGTGATATTTACGGCCGGCCCATTAGCCTGAGCTTTGCCGAAAAAATTCGGGATGAAAAACGTTTTGATGGTCTGGAAGCCCTGGCGGCCCAGATCGGAAAAGACGCCCAGACCGCCCGGCTTATCCTTCATCCGTAAGGTTGGCGTCATGCCCCCAGTACTCTGTCAACCCTAAGCGGATAACAGGCCGGTTTAAAGGGTCGACGAGAGGACGGAGACGGCAGCAATAGTTTACTTTTGCATGATGCTATGCTAAAATTGTCTGGTGTTGGAGTTACCATGTTTATCCCGCCCACAAAATGTGAATAATTTTAAAAGAGCGGCAACCTCGGTTGCAAAATATAAAAGGAAGACCATTACCCAGGAAAATGATGAACCAATGGCTAGGTCCGGCGATTTTCACCGACGCCTTGCTTGGTCACTGGCGATTTTAAGACGACAAGGAGGTGAAACAATGCTGACACCGGAAAGAAAGCAGGAAATCATTAAATCTTATCAAGTACACGAAAATGACACCGGTTCTCCTGAAGTCCAGATAGCCATTCTGACCGAGAGAATCAATTACTTAAACGAACATCTCAAAGCCAATAAAAAAGATCATCATTCCAGAAGAGGTCTGCTGAAGATGGTCGGTCAGAGACGGTCCCTGCTGGATTACCTCAGAGACAACGACTTCGATCGTTATCGCAACATCGTAACCAGACTTGGACTACGCAGATAAAGAGCGGTGTGCCGCTCTTTCACTTTATCCGCTGCCCCAAAGCAGAACGGAAGAAAATTTTTTAAACCGAAAGGAGGAGATTACCATCGTTCATAAATATCAGACGGAAATAGCCGGACGCCCGTTAGTGGTTGAAGTGGGCCAGGTGGCCAAACAGGCTAACGGCGCAGCGTTGGTTAGATATGGCGATACCGTGGTACTGGTTACCGCTACCGCCTCCAAAGAACCGCGGCTGGGGATAGATTTTTTCCCGCTGACGGTGGATTATGAAGAAAAACAGTACGCAGTCGGCAAAATTCCGGGAGGTTTTATCAAGCGTGAAGGACGCGCTACCGAATTGGCCACCCTTTCCGCACGGTTGATCGACCGTCCCATCAGGCCCCTATTCCCGAAAGGATTCCGCAACGACATCCATGTAGTGGCCACCATACTGTCGGTGGAAAAAGACAACGCCCCCGACGTTACTGCGACCATAGGCGCGTCAGTGGCGCTGGGCGTATCCAACATTCCCTTTGCCGGACCGGTGGCGGCGGTTATCGTCGGGCTGATCGACGGGCAGTTGATTATCAATCCCACCGTGGAGCAATCCCATAAAAGCGATTTGCATCTTTCCGTGGCGGGCACCAAGGACGCCATCATGATGGTGGAGGGCGAAGCCAACGAAATTCCCGAGCAGACCATGATGGACGCCATCTTTTTCGCGCATGAGGAGATCAAACGCATCATCGCTTTCCAGGAACCCATCATTGCCGAACTGGGCAAGGACAAATTCGAAGTAATCACCACGGTTATCGATCCCGAGTTGGAGGAAGCGGTGCGTGAGTATTCCGTGGCCATGCTGGAAGAGGCGGTGCGCAACCCTGAAAAGAAAGCCCGCGAAGCTCATATGGATGAAACCAGTGCCGCTATTGTCGAGCATTTCTCCGAGGTCTACCCCGATAATCTTAATGACGTAAAAACCATGATCGACAAATTAATGAAAGAAATCGTCCGCAAAATGATCCTGGAAGACGGCGACCGGGTCGACGGACGCAAGCTGGACGAAATCAGACCCGTCAGCTGTGAAGTGGGATTCCTTCCCCGGCCCCACGGCTCCGGATTGTTTACCCGCGGCCAGACCCAGGTGCTTTCCGTAACCACCCTCGGACCTCTAAGCGAGGAGCAGCGTCTGGACGGGCTGGGTATCGAAAACACCAAACGCTATATCCATCACTACAATTTCCCCCCGTACAGTGTGGGTGAAGTCAAACCTATGCGTGGTCCGGGACGCCGTGAAATCGGTCATGGAGCCCTGGCGGAACGTGCGCTGGTGCCGGTCATTCCTTCCGAAGAGGAATTCCCTTACACCATCCGCGTGGTTTCCGAAGTACTGGAATCAAACGGCTCCAGTTCCATGGGCAGCGTCTGCGGCAGCACTCTGTCTCTGATGCATGCCGGCGTACCGATTAAAGCGCCGGTTTCTGGAATTGCCATGGGACTCGTCAAGGGCGAGGACAAATTCGCCATTCTGAGCGATATTCAAGGCATTGAAGACGCCTTGGGCGATATGGATTTCAAACTGACCGGAACCGAGAAAGGCGTTACCGCCTTGCAAATGGATATTAAAATCTTAGGCGTCAACCGTGAGATTGTTTCCGCCGCCCTGAAACAAGCCCGCGAAGGCAGGATGTTTATCATGGGCAAGATGATGGAAGCCATATCCAAGCCCAATGAACAACTGTCGCCTTATGCCCCGCAGATGGTCAGGATGCAGATCAAACCTGACAAGATCCGCGAAGTCATCGGCCCCGGCGGCAAAACCATCCACAAGATCGTGGATGAGTCCGGCTGTAAGATCGACATTGAAGATGACGGCAGTCTCTTTATCATCGCAACCGATGAAGAAGGGGCCAAGAAAGCCAGAGCCTTGATCGAATCCATCGTAGCTGAAGTTGAAGTCGGCAAGATCTACGAAGGCACCGTAAAACGCATCATGGATTTCGGCGCGTTCGTGGAAATCATCCCCGGCGTTTTCGGATCCCCCGGCAAAGAGGGACTGGTTCATATCTCCCAGTTGGCCGAAGAAAGAGTCAATAAAGTAAAAGACGTGGTCGATCTGGGCGACAGAATCACCGTAAAAGTCACGGAAATTGACAGCCAGGGACGCATCAACCTCTCCCGCAAGGCGGTTTTAAAAGAAAGGAAATAGCGAACAGGAGCAGGCCGCAGCCTGTACCTGTTCATCCTCCGGAGGGAGCGCCGCAATACCGGCTCCCCCAGAGGTTATGCTGAAGGCGCCTTGCGTATAAGCCGCGCCAGTTTAATGTTTAACAAAAAATAGAATAGTAGTGCTCACTGCCGAATATTATTTAAAAGCAAATCAAAGGCGGTGGGTATTATTTTTTTAAGAAGGGTTTGTATGTAGTCAAATTAGACGGAAGAGCCCTTTTTTTGCTGACTTTTTTTCTCAGTCTTACCTTGATCGGCAGTTGGGTTGATTGGATTCAGCGCAGCTGCAATGGGGCCAAAGAAAGGGTATACATCGAGAATATACCCGTCGAGAGGATGCTTCCGGGCGAGCTGCGCGAGGTGGTCTCCGAACTGGCGGTGCGCTGCCAGCGACTGCCGGTGGAACCCTCGCTGGATAAAACCAGCGGCGCAATTCTGGATGGACGCGAGGGGGTCATCGTGGATATCGACCAGACGGTGGCTAACGCCCTTTCCGCCGTTTCCGGCACCAATGTCAAGCTGGTGCAGCGTTCTCTGCCGACCCGTTACAATAAAATCAGCCTGCAGCAGGTCCGTTACTGTATCGGCACCTACCAAACCGGTTTCACCGGCAGCAACGCCCGCTATCGCAATATCGAAACCGCTTGCCGCAGCGTCAACAACACCATCGTCTGGCCCGGCCAGGAATTCTCTTTCAACGGCAGCACCGGTCCGCGCACCGCCGAATTCGGTTACCTGCCGGCGCCGATCATAGCGGGGGGAGACTTTGGCATGGGCGACGGGGGAGGCGTATGCCAAGCCTCCAGTACTTTGTATAATGCCGCCAGGCAGGCTCGTTTGCTGGTTACCGAGCGCCACGCTCACAGCAAACCGGTGCACTATGTGCCGGCCGGCAAAGATGCCGCCGTCAGTTTCGATGATCAGAATTTACGTTTTGTCAATCCCCGCTCCCAGCCGGTGATCATCAAGATGTGGCTGGCCCAGGGAACGGTGAGCGCGGAAATATGGGGAGGAGATAATTGAGATGAGAGTCTATTATTTTCCCAAAAAAAATTTCATAATCGTGGCCGCCGCTTTGGTACTGGCATTGGGGATGCTGGGCTGGGGGCTGCTGCAACAGCGTTCCGCCCCCACCGTGTCCGGGCCGGGGGAACCCATCTTTCAGGGCAACAGCGGTGCCAAAGCCGTGGCTTTAACCGTCAATGTGGATTGGGGAGAAGAATACATTCCGGAAATGCTCAAACAGTTTAAAGAGGCCGGCGCCCATGTGACCTTTTTCGTAACCGGCCGCTGGGCGGAGAAAAATCCCGACCTGCTGAAACAGATGGCTGCCGCCGGCCACAGCATCCAAAATCACGGCTATCGCCATCTGCATTTCAACAGCCTGTCAGCTGACCAGGGCAGCGCTGAGATCAAAAAAGCCGAAGCGATCATCCAGGGCATTACCGGAACCAAAACCAGCTATTTCGCCTCGCCTTACGGCGAGTTCAACGCCAACGTGGTAGCTGCGGCCCAGGCTGCCAATTACAAGTTCATTATGTGGAGCGTCGATACCGTCGACTGGAAGAAGCCTTTGCCCGAGACCATCGTCAGCCGGGTGATGAAGAAAGTCCACAACGATGCTATTATTCTGATGCATCCCACCGAGCCCACCGTCAAGGCGCTGCCGGACCTGTTGAAGCAACTGCAGGCGGAAAAATACAAAATGCTGACCATCGATAAGGTGGTGCTGGATCAGGATGCCGCGGCGGAGCGGGGAGATAAATCCAATGCGGACAAGTAGAAAGATATTTCGCGCCCAGGTACTGGGGCTGGCACTGGCCTTTGCTGTGGCAATGCTGCCGGTCGCTGTTTTTAACGCCCCGGCCCTGGCCGCGCCAAGTGTTAACTCCAATTATTATTGCCTGGTGGACGGCAAAACCTGTCAGCCCATTATCAGCAAAAATGCCGATCAGATGCGGCCCATTGCCAGTATTACCAAGATGATGACCGGCATTCTGGCGACGGAATACGCCGACATGAATGAAACCGCCACCGTCACCCCTTTTGCTGACCGTACCGCCGAGTATACCATCGGGCTGCGGGCCGGACAGCAATTAAAGCTGGAAGAATTAATGAAGGCCTGCCTGATCAAGTCCGCCAATGACGCGGCGGTGGTGCTGGCCGAACACGTAGCCGGAGACGAAGAGCTGTTTGCCCATATGATGTCCCTGAAAGCCTTCGCCATGGGGGCCATGCACACCCATTTCCGCAATTCCTCCGGCCTGCCCCTGGAAGGCGCTTACAGTACCGCTTATGATGTGGCCGTCATGGGCCGCTACGCTCTATCCAACCCCGAAGTGGCCCGGCTGGTGGCGATGCCGGAGGCCGAATTCAAACATCCCGCTTACCGGGAGCCTCTCACCATCCGTAGTACCAACGGCCTGATCTCCAGCTATCCCGGCATTACCGGCATCAAAACCGGGACCGCCAACGAATCCGGCAAATGTTTAATCGCTTCCGCCACCCGCGATAATCGCGATTTGATCGCCGTAGTACTGAAATCCGGCGACCGCGCCGGCGACTGCGCCCGCCTCCTGGACTACGGCTTTAAACAGACCCGGCGCACGAAAGTTATAGATTCGCATGAAGTGTTTAAAAATGTTAAAATATACAAAGCCGCCCGCCCCTATGCCGATATCGTACCGGATCGGGATTTATGGCTGTGGATGGGCGAAAGTCCCCCTGACATACAAAAACGGGTGCGCATGAACTATATACTGGAAGCTCCGCTGGCGAAAGGCAGCAAGGTGGGAGAAATGGATATTTACGTAGACGGGCAATACATTCAGACCCTGGAACTGCTTGCCCATGAAGATGTGGCGCGGGAAAGTTTTTTCAGCAAAGATATGATCCCGCGATTACTTAATCAGATAAAAACAGGAATAAACAGCCTGGTTCGGAATTAAACTAAACAGAATGTAATACAGGAGGATAAAGCATGATAAGCAGCTGGAATCTAAGCAGCGGGGCCAAACTGGTGGTCGAGGAAATACCTTATTTGAAATCAGCGGCAGTGGGCGTTTATATTAAAGTGGGATCACGGAATGAAAGTCCTGCCATAGCCGGCGCCAGTCATTTCATTGAGCATATGCTGTTCAAGGGCACCGAGCAGCGCAGCGCCCGGGAAATCGCTGAAACCTTCGAAGGCATGGGCGGACAGCTCAACGCCTTTACCTCCAAGGAATATACGGGACTGTATGCCCGCACTCTGGATGAGGATATATATGATGCCTTGGAAATTATTTTCGATATGATATTCGCTTCCAAGTTCGCGGAAAAGGATTTCAATACCGAGCGCGGCGTCGTCATAGAAGAGATAAACATGTACGAGGATTCCCCCGACGACCTCATCCATGATGTTTTCGGTCAGAAGTTCTTCGCCGGGCATCCCCTCGGCTTTCCCATTTTGGGCACCCTGGAGACCATCGGCGATATGAAGCGGGACACCCTGATAAAGTATTTTCATACCTATTACCAGCCCGACAATATTATTTTTTCCGTGGCCGGCAATGTTCAAGCCGGAAAAATTCGTGAATTTATTGAGAAAAAATGCGATGAGCACTCCAACCGGCCCCTACCCGCCAGTTGGGAGAGCCCTCATCCCGGCAGCCACTTCATCGAACTGGTGCCCAAGGAAGTGGAGCAGGTGCAGATATGTCTGGGCGTCCCCGGCATATCCTACCACAGCGAAGAACGGTATACCCAGAACGTCCTTAACAGCATTCTCGGCGGCGGCATGAGTTCGCGGCTGTTCCAGAGTTTGCGCGAAGAGCGGGGCCTGGCCTATTCCGTTTACAGCTATCCCTCCAACTATAAAGACTGCGGACTGTACACCATTTATATCGGCACCAGCCCCGCTAAAGTGCCGGAGTTCTTCGAGGCTTTTCATGAACAGCTGCAGGAATTGCTGCAAGGCGGCGTCAGCGACGAAGAGATGGAGCGGACCCAGAAGCTGATCAAATCCAGCATTTATCTGGGCATGGAAAGCGTAATGAACCGTATGAGCCGCCTGGCTAAATCCATGCTCATGTATGACGCCATTCAGTCCACCGAAGAGGTAATCGAGAAAATATACGCCGTGACCCCGGACATGGTCAACGATTTCATCACCCGTTACCTGCAGCCGGAGTCATTCTCCCTGGGCGCAGTAGGCGACCCCAAAGTCCTCCCCACCGTAGAACACGAATTCAAAAAATGGTGATCCGAAGCACGGGGACGTTCTTTTTGCTCCTTTTTGCCGGGGAATCATGGTTGGTTAGTTGAATGTACAAACATTGCGTCGTCAGTACTCTGTCAACTCTAAGTCCGCATATTATTGTCGAGGGAAATTTCTGCAGGGCAAGGCGGAGGATTGAGCAATACTGGACGTATTGCGATTGACGACAACGCAGCCATGCAGAAATTTAACCGACAAGAAATTGTGGAATTAGGGTTGACAGAGTACTAAACTCAGCGCCAAGTGCTCCTCCATGTTTATACATTCAACACGATAATCCAACAGAGGAATCCAACATGGGGACGTTCTTCTTTGTTTGATTTGCTTATCGCAAGAGAGGAAGCATGGGGAAGCACGGGGACGTTCTTCTTGTTTGATTTGTTTATCGCAAGCGAGGAGAAAAATCGCCCCTTCATTGCGCTTTAATTTTATTAACAAATTGTCGGAGAGGAGGAGGCAATTCATATGGGAATTGCCTATACATATCGTGAAAGTTTTGATCCAGCGTTTGCATTCGGACGACCTGCCCCTGCCTTGTTATCAGACTCCCGGTTCTGCCGGCGCCGACCTTTACGCCGCCGTCGACCAGGATTTGGTTATCCCGCCGGGAGGACGAGCTCTTGTGCCCACCGGCATAGCCGTTTCCATGCCTGCAGGCTGCGAAGCCCAGATTCGTCCCCGCAGCGGTCTGGCCATCAAATACGGCTTGACTTTGCTCAACACCCCCGGCACCATCGATTCGGATTACCGCGGAGAAATTAAAGTCATAGTTATAAACTTGGGGGACAAAGAGTATACATTGAAGAGGGGCGAGCGCATCGCCCAGATGGTTTTCGCCGGCGTCATCCGGGCCGATTTCGAGGAAGCCGCCGCCCTGGACGACACTGACCGCGGCGCCGGGGGCTTCGGCCACACCGGCAAGTAAAGCAAGGAGAGCGCACACAAGAGAACCGTCCCCGTGTGCGGTGTGCTGTGAGGAGGGATGAATTTGCGTTTAAGTGAGCTGGAAGGAAAAGAAATTGTAAACATTTATGACGGTTTGCGCATGGGCACCGTGGGAGAATCCGACCTGGTGGTGGATCAGGAGACCGGCGAGATCGTATCCATCATCCTTCCCAACCGCGGCAATCTGCTGAACTTCTGGGCTGACCGCCAGAAGCTGGTTATCCCTTGGGACTCGATCAAGAAAATCGGCCGTGAGGTCATCGTAGTCGATATCGATCATACTCATATGCGCCTCAAGAACAGCTCCCTTTAAATAAGACTGAGATTTCACCGCGGCGGAAAACTCTTCGCCGATTGACAGTTGCTGTTCAACAGCCTAAGAATAAGAAAAGCACTACGGCTCCCCAAATAAGGGGGCCGCAATAACTTAAACGGGTTATAGACGTTTGCAGTTTAAAGCTAAGCCAAGTAATTTCAGAATTATACAAATTTTCCTTAAAAACGACAATAATCTTGAAAATAAAATTAGGCTGCGTTATATTGAAAC
>DATMYB010000014.1:0-3940 GCA_035561215.1 Syntrophomonas sp.
TGCTAGTAACTGCGCTTCAGTTGCCATCATCTCTAATTCGGCTGAATAGCTACTTTCTTTCTTAATGTGTAATTTATTTAGCAGAACATCAAAATCTATTTCACACGGGAAATTGTTGAGAACAACCGTATTCATAAGTCATCTCCTTACTTTAGGATAGTGACCTTTATCCGCGAGATATAATAGTGGCTACCTGCAAAGCAGGTAGCCCTATACTCTTTTCTTTAATCGTCTTCGCCCGGCATATGTCCGACAGCGTTTTCTACAATATCTCTGATCTTGGCGGCAATATCCTTCGGCAGAGGAATTGGCTCGTGGTAATTAATAATATCCCGGACTTTTTCATTGGCTACCTGAGTCAGTGTTTTCCCGCCTGCACTTTCCCAAATACTGCGAGCAGCGCGATTGACCAGTCTCGGGGCATAATTCTCCTCTACATGCTCTGCGGTATGATCTTCATCGGCAAAATTGCCGCCCGGGCCAACACTTTCGATTACATCAAGCGCTAATGTTTCCTGATCTACCCGTATACCACTGGTTAATCTTCTGGCCATGCCCAGTACTTCATCGGCAATTACAACAAGGTCGAGGTTTGAAGTCGTCCCGTATTCCGAGTAACCTGTATCATGATTTAGGTTGGCTCCTGACATATTTGTCATAGCGATAGACAGGGCTGCCTCTATTCCAGCCTGTTCATCAATAATACAAGAGTCTGTACAGCCTGCCGTACCGAACATTGGAATATTCAGATAATGAGCCACATCAGCTAAGCTGGCTAAAAGCAGGTGAAGCTCCGGTGCTCCATAGGAGAAGATGGTCGTACCCATATCGAGTACAGTGTATACTCCACCCATAATAAAGGGGGCTCCCTCACGGGTACACTGACTCAGAACCATACCGCTCAAGCTTTCGCACAACCCTTGAACCATTACCCCTGCCATAGTTGCAGGCGCCGTTCCTCCAGCCATAATACAAGGGGTATAAATGGTCGGCAAGCCCTTCTTAGCCCCCAGGACTAACTTTTGCGCGGCTTCCTTGCAGTGCACACCTGGCGAAATTGGTTCAGCATACAGGCAGATGAATGGGTTCCTTCTTAGTTCTTCCTCACCACCGGCGACGATCTCAGCCATCTTAATGACGTCCGCCTGGCCCCATTCATCAACACAAACTGTAATAATCGGTTTATCGGTGTGTAAAATCTGTTGCTCAAACTCATGGCGATCCGAGACTAACAGGGGCACATCTTGGACAATACCCAGCGACATTGCATAATCTATATTGGGCAAGGCATCAAGAACCTTGGTTGCCCAGCCTACAGACTGTCTAGTAGCACGATGTCTTTCGTTCGTGAAGGGGTTTCGGGTAAACGGGGTGCAGGGGCCCGAACCAAAATAAGCATTATTTCCTTCGATAAACAGTTCTCGGGCTCCAGTCCGGCTATTGCAAAGCACAACGTGTTTCTGACAGCTCCTCAAGCACCGTTCCGTAATGTTTGCCGGAATCCGAACTCTTTTCCCGTCTACCCAGCAGCCTGCTTTTCTTAGAATTTCCAGAGACTCTTTGTCATGGAAATCTGTTCCGGTGCGCCACATTGCTTCTATTGCGGCCATGACCAATTCATGACACTGATCTTCGGACAATATATTCATCTTCGTACTTGAATACGCTTTAACGTTTGTTCTAGTTGTCAACTTCAAACGCTCCTTTCAAACCTCATTAAATTCTATCTACCATCCACTCTGTCTAAGATTGTCTGGATTTTGCTCAGGACTTCTTCAGAGAGTCTCTCTGATTGGTGGGTCTTGATTATACTTTGTGTCTTTTCTTTAACTCGTTGGCCTAAACTTTTCGACCCATTGGCCTCCCATTCAGCAATCCTTGTTCTATTCAGAACCGTCGGCCACCAAAATTCCGAGCGGAAATATTTTAAAGTATGATCTTCACCTAGGTAATGTCCTGCTGGCTGTACTGCATCAATTACGCCTCGGGCTAATCGTTCTTCATTTACCTCGACGCCTTTCATCATTCTGCGCGTCATACCCATGACTTCATCGCCCATGACCAGTAATTCCAAAGATCCTGTCAGGCCATATTCCAATTGACCGCAGCCATGAATCAAACTTGTTCCGCTCATACCGGCATGCAGAATGGAAAATGCTGCTTCTAAGCCCATTTGGGCATCGCTTTCTTTGGCGTCTGTAGCACCGGCAAAGCCGAAACTCGGAATCTTAAGGAAACGCATAACATTCGCCATTCCTGTTCCCATCAAGCTGACTTCCGGAGCGCCGTAAGGCAAGATACCGGTCTCTTGATTTTTAATTGTGAAGAAACCGCCGGCAATCACAGGGGCTCCTTGGCGGACTAATTGTCCCAGCAATATCCCGACTAAAACATCTGCCAAGGCTACGACAATGGCCCCGGCCGGAGTAGCAGGCGATGTTTCACCGGCAATGAGCTTAGTTGCATAAATATAGGGAACCCCGTTTCGGGCAGCAAATAATACCTTGGCCAACGTCTCATCGGAGTGTACCAGCGTTCCTTCCGTTTCAATCAGAAAAACTGCAAAAGGATTCTTTTGGAATTCTCTTTGACTTCCGGCCACGGCACTGGCGATGTCAAGTATTGCTTGTGCTTGTTCTACTCCCTGGATGGATTGGACAATTGGCTTGGTCGTATTGGTTACCATGGCTTCGAAGGCATGTACCTCTGCCATTTTTTCTTTGACGTCTGTGGGAAGACCGTTGCTCATGACGAAATCGACATTCTTTAATCCGTCACAAACAACGCCGCTTTTAACGACATCAGCCTTAACAGGTTTTCTCCGCTCAGCTGTCAAGGGGTCAATCACATAGGTATTACCGTGCCCTGGTCCATAATAAGCGTTTGTAGTTTCTAATTTTAAAGCCCTTTTGCCATTTCGGTCACATACGGTGACGCGTGAAGGCGCACTTCTTACCGCCCACTCTGATAACGCGGAAGGAATTCTAACTCGATTGCCATCGACCCAGCAGCCTGCTTTTTCAAAGATTTCACGAGCTTCTTCGTTCAAGATTTCTGCCCCTGTACGTTCTAGAACCTCGAGCGTTGTCATGAAAAGTTCTTCACATTGATCCTCACTAAGCATTTCCCAAACGGTGGTCTGATTGACCGCATAATTTGCCCGCGTATAATGACTTTTTGTTGTACTCACTTACTTCTCTCTCCTTTCAAACCCACTAAGTTTACGCCAAGAGCCGATTACAGAGATCTACCGCCGAACCCGCATCCTGCGCATATCCGTCTGCACCGCATTCATCCGCAAAATCCTGGGACAGTGGCGCCCCTCCTACAATTACTTTAACTTGATCTCTGATGCCTTCTTCTTTCATGAGTTCGATAGTATCTTTCATATGCAGCATTGTTGTGGTAAGTAAGGCACACATCCCCAATACATCTGGTTTGTGCTCTTTTAGCAATTGCACAAATTTTTCCGGGGAAACATCCATTCCTACGTTAATAATGCTGTAGCCTCTACTTTCGAGCATCATTCCCACTAGGTTCTTCCCGATATCGTGGAGGTCCCCCTTAACCGTACCCAACATAACCTTGCCCGCTGTAGGCATGTTTTGTTCTGATATCAAAGGTTTTACCAACTCAATCCCCGCAGTCATGGATCTGGCAGCAACTAGAACTTCCGGTACAAACATCTCCCCGTTCTTAAAACGGGCACCCACTACACTCATTCCCCCGATTAAACCCTGATTGATGATATCTAGAGGAGAGACTCCTTCATCTATCAGTGTCTGTGTTATCTTTTTAACTTTGGCGAGATTACCGCTGATTACGCTTTTTGACAGTTCTTCAAAGTTTGCCATTCTTTTTATCCCCTTTCAAATTCAGATCTAGCTTTTGATGTATCTCTCGCAAATGTTATTACCCGTCTAAACTCTCGTTTCCAACT
>DATMYB010000015.1:0-9965 GCA_035561215.1 Syntrophomonas sp.
TAATAGTATATATAAAATAGTTTTATATTTCAGAAAGGTGACGGTGAGCAATTATGCGTGAAAAAGTTGAAGCCGTTCTCAAGAACATCCGCCCGGCGCTGCAAAACGACGGCGGAGATGTGGAACTGGTTGAAGTTGATCATGGAATTGTTAAAGTACGCCTACAAGGCGCCTGCAACGGTTGCCCTATGGCTGCCATGACGCTTAAGAACGGTATCGAAAGAGCTCTTAAAGAAGCTATTCCCGAAGTTGTCGAAGTTCAGGCTGTTTAAAAGTATAAAAAATCCCCAAAGGCTCATATGGTCTTTGGGGATTTTTATGTAGTACAGGATATAGCTACCAGATAATTTTTCCGGTTTCCCTGGTATCATATCCGCCTAAACTCTTAAGATCTCTTTTAAACGCACTCGAGGCGACAATATCCAGTATCTGCCTGTAAGGCTGCTTGTTCGCGTCCACTTTCCTAATGATAAGATCATAGCATTCTGCCTGCAAGGGTATAAAGTCGATCCCATCGACATTTTTAAAACCCGTTTCGCTTCCCAAACCGATATCCGCCATTCCTTGCGATACCGCCATGGCCACAGCCACGTGGGATTTGTATTCGTTTGTATATCCTTTGATATTCTCGCCGTTGATCCCCATCAACCGCAGTTTTTCATCAAGCAAAACCCGCGTGCCGCTTCCCTTCTCCCGGTTCACGATGGAAATGTCGTTTCGCTTAAGATCTGTCCAATCGGAAATTCCTTTCGGATTTTTCTTTTTCATGTAGAAGCCATGCTGACGCCCGCCAATGCGCATGATCAGCGCCGGGACACCGGGCAGCATCTTTTTTACATAGGAGACATTGTATTCATTCAGATCACCATCCCATAAATGGGTGGTAGCGACATTGACTCGCCCTTGATACAGCGCGTAAATACCGTTATAGCTGCCTAAATAAGAGCGGTAAACCTGGAGGAAATCGTTGTTCATAATGAGATGGTTGATTAGAATATCAAGCGAAACATCCTGTCCGCAAATAATAAATTCGTGTCCGCGGGTATCTTCAACAAAGGGTTGCGGATAGGTGATGACATTACTTGGCGCGGGCAGCAAATCAACGGCCGGAGCGGCGGATAATCCTGACGGCTCCAGGGAACTGTGGGCACGCGTGAGATAAGCATCCACCGCTTGTTTTTGTATTCGAACCTGTTTCCCCACCTTTGAACAAGGCAATTCGCCGCGTTTGATAATTTCATAAACTGTATTGCGTGCTACTTTAAGCATATCAGCTACTTCCTGAGCGCTCAAAAGTGTATCATCCATAGCCTGTACAACCTTCCCATCTATCTGTTTGTATTAGTTTGGTTTATTTTATCACAAGAACTACATTAACTCAAGCAGCATATGATATAGTTAACAAAAACAACCGAGACAAACGCAGCCAAAGTGGACAGTATACAATAACAAAATTACTTTTTTCGTATTGACATCCTCTTCTCCTCAGTATAGAATGTACAAAACCAAACAAAAAGCAACAAAGAATTGAGTTTATCTATGTGACAAAATAAACCAAACATAAAACAGGTTTAATTGCATAAACGTTTAGCATAATCATTCTACTCAAATGCAGACAAATCAATCATGGTAACAAAGGAGTTGTTCCGAACCCAGCGTAAAAGCGGGCCAGGAACAACTCCCTTTTTATTTTATTTTCAAAAAAAGGGGGCCACTACAATGACAAGAAAAATTGCATTTTACGGAAAAGGCGGTATCGGTAAATCAACGACGCAACAAAACACGGCTGCAGCCATGGCTACTTTCTACGATCAAAAGGTTTTCATCCATGGCTGCGATCCTAAAGCGGATTCTACCCGCTTGATTCTGGGCGGCAAGCCGCAGGAGACGCTGATGGATGTCCTGCGTCAGGAAGGTGCTGAAAAAGTGACAAACGACAAAGTAATTCGGCAGGGATTCCAAGGGATCCGCTGTGTGGAATCGGGCGGCCCGGAGCCGGGGGTCGGGTGCGCGGGACGAGGCGTAATTACTGCTATCGACCTCATGGAAAACAACGGCGCCTACACACCCGATCTGGATTTTGTTTTTTTCGATGTTTTGGGCGACGTTGTCTGCGGCGGGTTTGCAATGCCTATCCGTGACGGCAAGGCGCAGGAAGTATACATCGTCGCTTCCGGGGAAATGATGGCCATCTATGCCGCCAACAATATCTGCAAAGGACTGCTCAAGTATGCCAAACAGAGCGGCGTACGGCTGGGAGGTATTGTCTGCAACAGCCGCAAGGTCGATAAGGAGCGTGAATTTTTAGAAGAGTTTACGACGGCGATCGGAACCAAGATGATTCATTTTGTACCGCGCGACAATATCGTCCAGAAAGCGGAATTCAACAAAAAGACGGTAGTGGAGTACGATGCCGAAGAAAATCAGGCCAGGGAATATGGCGAGCTGGCGCGCAAGATAATTGAAAACACGGATTTTGTCATACCTAAGCCGCTCACCATGGATGAACTGGAACAGATGGTGGTCAAATACGGCATTAGCGACTAGATATCCTTAAGAAAGGAGCTAATTGTATGAAAATGATCAAAGCGATTGTCCGGCCTGAAGCCGTAGATATCATCGCGGACAGCCTTGCCGACGCCGGATTTATTTCCATTACGAAGATCAGCGCGTTTGGGCGCGGTAAGCAAAAGGGTATCCAGCGGGGTTCTGTCATTTATGACGAACTGCCCAAGACGCTACTTATGCTGGTGGTCGAGGATGAAGAAGTGGACCAGGCCTTAAAAATAATCCAGTACAAAGCCTACACCGGCAGTTTCGGTGACGGCAAGGTATTCATTGTGCCGGTTGACAGGGTGGTCACCATCCGCACCAGCGAAGAAACACTTTAGGGGGTGGTAATGTATGAAGGAAGTGATTGCGATTATTCGCCCCAAGATGGTCTCAAAAACCAAAACCGCACTGGAGGAATTGGGAATCAACAGCTTTACGGCCGTGCGCGTACTGGGACGCGGCAAACAGCGAGGGATCATGGAAGAAGTGGACATCGAGTACCGGCCCCAGATCAAAGAGCAAGGACACAGCGGCGGTATGAAATATGTGCCCAAACGGTTTCTGTCCCTGGTGGTTCCTGAGGACGCAGTGGATGCTGTGGTGGCAGCTATAGTGAAAATAAACAAAACCGGTGAATTCGGCGACGGAAAAATATTCGTGTGTCCGGTTGAACATGCTTTGCGGGTACGCACGGGCGAGATCGGAGAAAGCGCACTACTATAAAGGAAAGGAGTTCTTATTATGCCTTACCATTTGTTCAAATGCAGCGAATGCATTCCCGAAAGAGAAAAACACGCTGTTATCAAGGGACCGGGAGAAGATATTTCCATGGCTCTGCCCCTTGGATATCTTAATACCATACCCGGTACGATTTCCGAACGCGGCTGTGCTTATTGCGGCGCCAAGCACGTGATCGGCACGCCTATGAAAGACGTCATCCATATCAGCCACGGCCCGGTGGGATGCACCTACGACACCTGGCAGACCAAACGCTATATCAGCGATAACGACAATTTCCAGATAAAATATACGTTTGCCACCGATATGAAAGAAAAACACGTAGTGTTCGGTGCGGAAGAACTGCTGCGAAAAAATATCATCGAGGCGTTCAAGGCGTTTCCCCATATAAAACGGATGACCATCTATCAGACCTGCGCGTCTGCACTGATTGGCGACGACATCAATGCGGTCGCCGCAGAGATTATGGAAGAAATGCCGGAAGTGGATATTTTCGTCTGCAATTCTCCGGGATTCGGCGGCCCCAGCCAGTCGGGCGGACATCACAAGATCAATATTGCCTGGGTCAATCAAAAGGTGGGAACAGTCGAACCAGAAATTACCAGCAAGTATGTAATCAATTACGTCGGCGAATATAATATTCAGGGTGACCAGGAGGTCATGATGGATTTCTTCAAGCGCATGGGGATTCAGGTGCTGTCTACTTTTACCGGCAACGGCTCTTACGACGACCTGCGCGCCATGCATAAAGCGCAATTGAATGTTCTCGAATGCGCGCGTTCTGCCGAATACATCTGCAATGAGCTGCGGGTGCGTTATGGCATCCCGCGTCTTGATATTGACGGTTTTGGATTTGAACCGCTGTCCGCATCACTGCAAAAAGTGGGAATGTTTTTCGGAATAGAAGAACGGGCCAATACGATTATCGCAGAAGAAACAGCGCGATGGAAGCCTGAACTGGACTGGTACAAGACGCGCCTGCAAGGGAAAAAAGTCTGCCTCTGGCCGGGAGGCTCCAAGCTCTGGCATTGGGCCCACGCCCTTCATGAGGAAATGGGCGTGGAAGTGGTGTCCGTTTATACCAAATTCGGTCATCAGGGCGATATGGAAAAAGGCATTTCGCGCTGCGAGGAGGGCGCTCTGGCTATTGACGATCCCAACGAACTGGAGGGATTGGAAGCGATGGAAACGCTGAAGCCGGATATCATTTTTACCGGCAAGCGTCCGGGTGAAGTGGCCAAAAAGATACGCGTCCCCTATCTCAACGCCCACGCATACCATAACGGTCCCTGGAAAGGCTACGAAGGCTGGGTGCGCTTTGCCCGGGATATTTACAATGCGGTTTATTCTCCCATACACCAGCTTGCCTTGCTGGATATAAGCCAGGACAACTTCCCTTTGGATCAGGGATTTGTGACCAAACGCATGCTGTCAGACGCCGATTTGAGCGAAGAGATCAAGAATGATCCCCTTCTCAGAGAATATACGGGGAAATATGATTGCCTGGAAGATCTAAAAAACAAAATCTATCCGGATTTCTCCGATGAAGATTCACTTCCGTGTGCAATGTGAGGCGGTGAAGATATGACGGATGAAAACAGCGATAAAATAGCGCAACTGACAGATTTTATTATGAAAAAATGTCTTTGGCAGTTTCATTCCCGCGCTTGGGATCGGGAACGGCAAAATACCAATATTCTCGGAATGACATCCCGGCTTATATGCGGTGAAGAAGTGGCAGCCGAAACGTTGGAAGATCGATGTTACTGGGTGGATGCCAGGTATATGGCCGATGCGTTTACCAAGCGGTTTTCATGGCTTACGGATATGAGTATGGAAGATAAAAAGGAACTCATGCAGGGGGTAAAGGAACGCATCGATTACCTGACCATTACCGGTTCCTTGAATGAGGAACTGACTGACACCCATTATTGAGGGAGGAGAAGCAATGTTTTGCGAGTTAAAAGAAAAGGAACGGGCAGGGACTATCAATCCTATTTTCACTTGCCAGCCGTGTGGGGCCCAATATGCCAGTATAGGCATTAAGGATTGCATCGGTATCGTACACGGGGGACAGGGCTGCGTTATGTTTGTCCGCCTGCTGTTTTCGCAGCACTTTAAAGAAAGCTTTGAGCTGGCGTCTTCATCGGTCCATGAGGACGGAGCCGTGTTCGGTGCTCTCAACCGCGTCGAAGAAGCGGTAGACGTTTTGCTGATGCGCTATCCCCACGTAAAGGTGGTGCCGATTATATCCACCTGCTCGACCGAAGTGATCGGCGACGATATCGACGGCGTGGTGCGCAAGCTGAATAGCGGCCTGCTAAAAGAAAAATTTCCCGAGCGGGAAGTTTATTTGATTCCCATCCATACCCCCAGCTTTGTGGGCAGCATGATCACAGGATATGACGTAGCCGTAAAGGATTTCATGAGCTATTTCGCTCAGAAGGGGGAACCGACAGACAAGATCAACCTAATCACCGGATGGGTGAATCCGGGAGACGTGACCGCCCTTAAGCATTTATTAAAAGCAATGGATGTGGATGCGACGGTGCTGTTTGAGATTGAAGCTTTCGATTCGCCGCTGATGCCGGAAGGAAATTACGTCTCCCATGGCGATACGACCGTCGAAGATCTGCAGGGGACGGCCAACGCCAAGGGCACGATTGCGCTTAATCGCTATGAAGGCGGCAAAGCGGCCCAATACCTGGAGGACGAATTCGGCGTTCCGGCGGTTATTGGTCCGTCTCCCATCGGCATTCGCAACACGGATATCTTTTTAAAGCAGCTCAGCCATATGACCGGAAAGCCTATTTCACAAAATTTGGTTTGGGAACGCGGCATCGCGCTGGACGCCCTGACGGATCTGGCCCACATGTTTTTAGCGGAAAAGAAAGTAGCGATTTACGGTAACCCGGATCTTGTAATCGGACTGGCCGAGTTCTGCCTCGATCTTGAAATGAAGCCGGTCTTGCTCCTGCTGGGCGATGATAACGCCGGATATCAAAATGATCCCCGTATCCATGCGCTTCAGCGCAACGCATACTTCGACATGGAGATCGTCACCAACGCGGATCTGTGGGACCTTGAGGACCGCATTAAAAACCATGGTCTGGAGCTTGATCTGATTCTGGGACACTCCAAAGGAAGGTTCGTTTCCATTGATTACGATATACCCATGGTGCGGGTGGGATTCCCGGTTTACGATCGTGCCGGCATGTACCGTCATCCGGTCATGGGCTACGCCGGCGCGATCCATCTGGCGGAGAGCATGGCCAATGCAATATTTGCAGACATGGAGCATAAGAAGAAAAAAGAATGGATTTTAAATGTGTGGTAAAACCTGTCAAAAAGCAGTCCCGAATAAGATCAGCGTTAGTAATATTTAAAATCCCGGCCGTATTTTACTTTAAAGGCTGATATGGTATCGTATCAAAAAAAGGGAGCTGTACTATGGAAATACGCTATACGAAAAGAATCTGCACCGACACGGAAAGGATCCATACTTTTCTGGAACAGTCCCGGGTGGGGATTGTCAGTATGGAAGCAGGCGAATATCCTTATGCCGTACCCGTTAATTATGTGATGATGAACGAATGTGTTTATTTCCACAGCGCGGGCTCGGGTAAAAAAACGGATATACTGGCGCAAACGCCGAAGGTTTGTTTTACGGTCTTTGAGGAAATCGGCACCGAAACCAACCCGGTTCCCTGTCACGTGGACACCGCTTACATGAGCGTTATGATTATGGGAACTGCCGGCAGAGTCGAAGATACCAACGAGGCCACAGCCGCACTGCAGCGGCTGCTGGACAAATATTTGCCGGGCATTTTTAAACAGCCGCTAAGCCCTGCCCTGGTTGAAAAATACCGTTCCTCGATGGACACCAAGGCAACAGCGGTTTTTAAGATAAGGCCGGATATCCTGACCGCCAAAGAAAACCGCGTTGCGCCTGAGTTGTTATTCGGCGCGCACGCAGACAGCCAGTAGTCCGCTGTTTATCTGCACAGCAGGAGGTATAAGGTTATGATCAAACCGCAGTATCTAAAAGGGGTAACCAGTTGCACGACATATACCGATGGCAGTATGCGCGAATGTATCGTAAACGAGGAAAATATTATCCACAGTCCGGTCGGGGTTTTAATCCCCCGCTATACCCGTCCGGATTTTCGTACCAAGGAGTTAAAATCCATTTCCTTTTATGAAAATGGCAGCGTCCACAGCGTTTGCCTGAATGAGCAGACTGATATTGAAACGCCGCTAGGCGCTTTCCCCGCCGAGCTCGTCACTTTCTACGAAAACGGTGCGCTGCACAGCATATTCCCGCTGAACGGCCAAATCAGTTTCAGTTGGTCAGAGCAGGAAGAAGGCGAACTGGCCCAGATTTATAATTTTCATTTGCCCTTCGGCGATATTACCGTGAAATTGAACGGCATGCGCTTTTATCCCAACGGAAAGCTGAAAAGCTTGTTGTTTTGGCCGGGAGAGACGGTTCTTCTCCATACGCCGGCGGGTTTTTTTTCAGCCCGCATCGGAGTGCATTTGTTTGAAGACGGCGCGCTGGAATCCTTTGAACCGGCGGCTCCGACTGAAATAGCTACACCGATCGGACCGGTGCTCGCTTACGACGTAAACGCGCTGGCCGTGGACGCGAATATCAATTCCGTTCGTTTCGATCGCACAGGCAGGCTGGTACAGGTTAAAACCTCGGGCAGCGTTATTATTCAGCGTCCGGACATGGATCGTATGCGAATCTCTTCCCCGACTCGAATAGGCCTGATGGACAACACCGTGATCAAGCTGCCGCTGGCGTTATCCTTTGAAAACGAACATATAACCATTGACGACGGAAAACAATTATTCACTTTCGCCATTGCCGACAACCGATTTCTCGTTCTGCCTGATTTTGATTTGTCCGGCTTCGAATGTTCGGGGGAATGCGGCGGTTGCCCGGGATGCGGCTGACGCAGGAGGCAAAAACATTATGAAAATAGCGGTATTGATGAACGAATCCGGGCGGGCCGCAAGTTTTTTCGAAACGGCAGCGCTGCTGGTTTATGAAAAAAACGGCGATTCCTGGGTGGCTGATCAAAAATATGACTGGACGCCGGGCATGCACCATTCCATGTCCGCCCTAAGAACTTATTTGGGCCATATCGTGGATTGGCTGCAAGACTGTAAAGTGGTGGCCGCTAAACGTTCGCACGGATTTTACCGTGTGGTATTCGAAAGCTGCGGCGTTGCGGTGTGGGCGGTGGAAGGATGCCCGCAAGATTTTATCCCGCAAATCGAATGTTTTTATAATGAAAATACCGAAACCGGCAGCGAACCGGCTGAACTGATATGCCCAATCGCGGGCAAAACCGGCTTTTATGCGGTAGATTTGCGGGAGGTGATGGCCCATCATGACGCATACAATTCGCGAGACGTATTAATGCCTTTTTTTCAAAAATCCGCTTTTGAACGGCTGGAAATCATATGCGATCATGTGCCCAAGTGGTTTCAGACAGAATTACCTGCCCTTGGGCTTCGTGCCGATGTGGAGGCGCAGGGCTCCGTAATGAAGGTGCATGTATACCCAACCTAGCCCGACTTATGCCCAATAAAAAAGTCCGCGTCACCTAAAAGTTTAGGTTATCCGCCGAGAAAAATTCTCGCCCGGAGAGTAGCGAGGCAGGGCAAGGCGAAGGATTGAGTAATACTGGCCTATTACGATTGACGACAACGAAGTCCTGCGAAAATTTAGCCGGCGGGAAGCAAATTTTTAGGTGACGGAGACTGCTACAAGAATAATTATTCTTTATGGTCTAATCCACCAATTTTGATTACGATAGCCTTTTTGCAGCTCTTTTAAGTGATTTTTTTCAGCTAAAAAATGGTCCTGCATTTCCAGCAACCAATCCTTAAAGTGTTCATCCAGGGCCTGATCTGAAAAACGGCGATAATCTGAACCTGAAAAATCCGGACTGCCGTTCTTTTGCAGGACGCCTATTGCTCCGCATAGGGGGCATTCCACCTGGTTTTCATTAATCAGCCGGAAGAGATCCGAGCCGCAAACAGGACATTCGTTAGCGGTACCATGATACTCGCGTCCAGTGAAAAGTTCCCGCCCCAGCGCCTTGGCATAGCTGATATTGTCAGGGTTTATTAGTGATTCTCCCGGCAGCGTAGCGAAAACCGGCCAACAATCAACTACCTTCATTCTGAGCAGCTTCGGCATAACCATGCAGGCAGCTTTGCTGTAACCCTGCCAGCCTTTGGTTCCGTAAGGAATAACGATAACACAAGGTTTTCCCTGGGTATCCTTAACATGATTCTGGGCTCCTACCAGCCGATCCGCCAGCATTTTATAATAGCCGTGGGGTCCCAGGAGATAGACGGGAACGCCAATAATGAGCGCATCTGCCGCTCTGATCTTCTCAATTACAAAATTGAAATCATCCTGGACCGGGCAATCCTTTTCAGGCTGCAGACACACATAACAGGCCCGGCATGGTTTTATATCCAGATCAGTCAGGCGAATTAACTCCCGGCTGCATTCCTCCGGGATATTATCCATGATTTCTTTCACCAAGACCTCACTGTTGCCCAGTTTTCGGTTGGAGATAACGATTCCCAATACCTTTTTCATGACACGCCCTTCCTTCTGTGCGTCCATTCGAATTAATCCGATATAC
>DATMYB010000016.1:0-5413 GCA_035561215.1 Syntrophomonas sp.
TCCTTGATGAATGAATTTTACACTTGAATACCATTTAAAACATCTAAATAGAAATCGAATCACTGTTTAACTGCAAGATCAATTTCCCAAAGATTATCTGGTAACTGTAAAGTGGCAAGCGATCTTTTGAGTTTGCATATACTGACCGCCCAAGATCGCGTTTCCTAAGACGATTATAGAAACATTGAATCTCCATTTTGGTCAACCACTGGTATTTAGCAAGTGACATTGCTGATGTTTTTACTGTTTAAATGATATCTTATTTAGATTTGCGAGGAGTTTTCATGGCTGGTGAGTTGTTATTAAGCGCTAAGAAAATTAGCAAAGCATTTGGACCGACGAGGGCTTTGGTCAACGTTGATCTTCAAGTGCACAGGGGAGAAATCCGTGGCTTAATTGGGGAAAACGGTTCCGGAAAGTCGACGTTCTCATCGATCGTTGCCGGGGCACAATGCGCGGACAGCGGTTCATTTGAATTCAAAGGTAAGCCATTTACGCCCAAGAACATGGTGGATGCGCAGGATCATGGGGTCAGCATGATCATTCAGGAGATGGGCACGATTGGCAACATCAGCGTTGCTGCGAATATCTTCACCGGTCGACTGGAGCGGTTCTCCAAATTCGGCTTTGTTGATTTCTCGGCGCTGAATACTCAGGCAAACGAACTGTTGCAGAGTATTGGCGCAGGAGATATCAGGGCTGAGATGATCACGAGCGCGCTCAATTTTGAGGACCGGAAGATCATTGAAATCGCAAGAGCGATGGTTGCGAATCCCGATTTGCTGATCGTGGATGAGACAACGACAGCGCTGGCACATAAAGGACGCGAGATACTATACAAACTGATCAAGCGGTTACATGAACAGGATAAAGCCGTACTCTTCATATCCCACGACCTCAATGAACTGATGGAAGTATGCAATACCATTACGGTTCTGCGCGATGGCAAGATAATTGACACTCTGGATATGAAGCAAGTTACCATCGATAAAATGAGGATGCTGATGGTTGGCAGGGAGCTGTCAGGTAGCTATTTCAGGGAAGATTTCAATTGTGACTACAGTGAAGAGGTCATTCTTGAGGCAAAGCAAATTACTTTTGGGCCATTCGAAAACTTTGACCTGCAACTGCACAAAGGTGAAATACTGGGCATCGCGGGATTGGCGTCCTGCGGTATGCATGAGTTGGGGAGAGTCTTATTTGGCATCGAGAAGCCTATTACAGGAGCGGTTACACTCAAGAAAAAAAATACAATTGTGAAAGACCCGTCGGTCGCTACTAAAAACCGGATGGCTTATGTATCCAAAGAAAGAGACAAAGAGGCCCTGATGCTCAATGCCAGCATACAAGATAACGTGGTTCTTCCTTCGCTACATAAGCTTTGTGGTCCGCTGGGATATATCTCGAAACGATCGGAGAAACAGTTGGCTGAAAAACAGGTCGAAACCTTAAGGATCAAGTGCCGCGATGAGAAACAGCGCTGTAACGAACTTTCCGGCGGTAACAAGCAAAAGGTAGTATTTTCCAAATGGCTGGCCAAGGAGAGCGATGTATTTATCTTGGACTGCCCGACCAGAGGAATTGACGTAGGTGTAAAAGCTGCCATGTACCGACTGATGGAGGACTTGAAAGCGCAGGGCAAATCCATCGTGATGATTTCAGAAGAGTTACTGGAAATCATTGGGATGAGTGATCGTATACTGGCAATTAAGGACGGCAAAATTCAAGCGGAACTCAAGCGGAATGAACGTCTCTCTGAAGAAGAGATCATCAAATATATCATCTAAGGAGTGAAACCGGTGTACGAAGCGATTGAAAATTCGACCGAAGTAAAAGATTCAATTTATCGGAAAGCAAAGAGAAAAGATCTCATTACATCCATTATGCCATTCGCCGGCTTAATTTTCATCAGCCTTTTCATGATCATAGTGACAAAAGGAACCGTTATCAAACAAGGGAACTTGCTTGTCTTGCTCAACCAGGTTTTTACGATATCCCTTGTTGGAGTCGGCGCGGCTTTTGTCTATTCACATGGCGGGTTCGATTTTTCGGTTGGCGCCAGCAACGGATTGGCGCAGTACATCTGCGTGTTGATCATCGTTCAGAAAGGACTTCCGATTTGGCTTGGTATATTGGCGGCAGTGCTTATAGGTGTCACAGACAGCGTTCTGGTCGGCGGGTTATCAGCCTTAATTCGGGTCAATCCATTTGTGACTTCGCTTTGTATGAGATCCGTTTGTATTGGATTGCTGTCTATGGCGGTCAACGGCAGTGGAGGCCAGATCAACGTGAGCTATCAGCAATTTGCAATGTTTGACAGTTGGGTTCTGAAGCTTTTCGTGCTGGTTGTTGTAATCCTGTGCGGCTACTATTTGTTTGAGAAAACATCATTGGGAAAATCCGGGAAGGCAATCGGCGGGAATCTGCTGACATCCATCCAATCGGGGATCAAAGTCAACCAAACAATGATCCTTTCGTACGCACTGCTGGGATTCTGCGTCGGTCTCGCGGCTATTTTTCAGGTGGCGAGGCTGGGCATCATCACCACACAATCCGGCAGCGGCCTTGAGTTTGACCTGATGGTAGCTATCATCTTGGGCGGTTTCCCGATGGCAGGCGGCGCAGGCGCAAAATTATTATCTGTGATCATTGGCGCGTGTACCATAACCATACTGGCAAACGGTTTGATTATCTGGGGGCTAGATGTAAATTTTGTTAATGCTATCAAGGGATTGCTGTTTGTGATTATCATCGCGATCTCGTATGACCGTTCAAACGTAAAGCAAGTCAACATAACGACATGATATACGGGCAAATATGCCTGTAAATAAAAAGGAGGAAATAGAATGAAGAAACTCATCAGTTTGATCATGGTGCTTGTCACTTGCGTAAGCTTTGTGGCATGCAAAGCCCCAGCGCCAACCGCAAACAGCTCAGCGCCTGAGGCAGCAACGAGCGCTCCCGAAACTGCGGTTACTGCATCGAATCTGAATATCCCGAGCGATCTGCCGAAATTCAAAATTCTTGTCAGAGAGATGAACTTCACAAACACGCTTTATGCGGGATGGAAAAAAGCGCTAGAAAGCTTGCAGAAGCAATTTAACGTAGAGTTCGTATTCGTTGAGACCGGTGGTTCTACGGATGCAAGCAAACAGGCGCTGGAGTCCGCACTTCAAACAGGTATTAACGGATCACTGGATCTGGGTCTTACTGAACAGGACGTACAAATCATGCTGCCAAGCAATTGTGCTACCGTCATGTACAGTTCTGAACCGACTGACGAGGCAACGGCTGCAGCGATGGCGGGATATACAAATTATCTCGGATCAATTGATGAAGACAATTATGGTTCTGGTGTAAAAGCAGCCGAAGCGCTCTATCAGGCTGGATGCAAAAACATTGCTATCGCTGGTTTGACTAAGGGGATTGCCAAGCTGATGGACGAGCGTCTCAGAGGCTTCATGGATGGAATTGCAAAACATCCTGAGATGAAGATCATTGCGGAAGATTACAGTATGGTAGAGTTCGCCAAAGCGATTTCAACTTTCGCTGCGGCGTATCCCGAAATGGATGGCGTCTATGTGAGCCTGATCAACGAGTCGGTATTCCAGGCGTTTGCCACTGAGGGCCTTGTCGGCAGAGTGAAGTTGGCTGGCTGGGATATCTCTGACAGCACGAAAGACTATATTGAGAACGGGACACTGGTGTATACCGGAGCCGGGCAGGAAGGTTCGATTCTGGCTGCCTTCGCGGTGCTGTATAACTATCTCTATGATGGCACATACCTGATTCCTGACCGGGCAATGACTGTCCCGCGCGCCTATATCGACATTTTAACCGCGGATGATTACGACAACTACATGACTTATATCGTGAACTCGCCGGCTTATACTCCGGATGAAGTGGCCGGCATGATCAAAGCATTCAATCCGTCGTTCACGTATGAGCAATTCGTCGATCTGAACAAAAACTACTCCCTCGATGACATCATGCAGCGGCATGCTGGGCAGTAATCGATTCCAATTGAGTAGATGAGGTGATTATTTGAGCACACAAGCAAAGTTCAAGCATTATGCGATGAACACCCTGATAACCCTGGCGCTACCTGTATTGGTAATATTGGTCTTTGCGTTTTTGACGCATGGCCGCTCCTTGAATGCGCGAACACTGCTTGTGGTGGCGCGGCAGTCCGTCATGCCAATCATCATTACCATGGCGCTTGTGCCGAACATGACGCTGAACATGATCGATTTTTCAGCGGGAGCCGTAGTCGTAGCAGCATCCATCATCGGCACAAATTTGATGAACTTGACGAAAACTGGCATTCCTGGGTTAGTGTTGTTCTGCCTGCTGACAGCCGTTGCGTTAACGACGCTGACAGGATTTATGAACGAGAAACTCCGCGTACCAACCCTTGTCTTGACAATCGGGCTGATTCTGGTTTACGAATCACTCCCGAGAATACTGTTTGTAAATGGCGCTACATTAAAAGTGAAATACACGTCTCTAGCAGCGGCGCCGTGGATATTCATCGTTCTGGCAATCGTTTTTGTTGGGTTCTACCTACTATATAACAAATCGACGTATGGCCAGAACATCAGGGCATTGGGTGGAAGCGAGGAAATCGCAAAAAGCGCAGGGTTGAATGTTTCAAAGATCAAGATGACAGGATTCATGATCAGCGGAATATTTCTTGGTGTGGCATCGGTGCTTTACATTTCTACCAACGGACAAGTTGTCAATGTAATGGCATTTGGATCAATGGGTACCATCTTTGATGCCTTTCTGGGAGTATTTATCGCGATGTTTCTTTCCAGATACTGTAATTTTGCAATCGGAATCGTGGTTGGCGTATTTACAATGGCTCTACTATCGAACGGTTTCATTGCGATGGGTCTGGAAGTCACCTTCAGGAGCATCGCTACCGGCTTGATCCTCCTACTGGTTCTTGGTTTCTCAGCAAATCAGGAGAGAATTCGGAAATGGCAGACAAACAGAGAACGTGCACACGCAGCAAATGCTGCATTCTTGGCACAATAATGATGAAAGAAGAAAAGACAAAATACAACTCCTAGTATGATCCTATAAGTGAAAAGGAACCGTCATAATCTCAGTTACTTATGACGGCTCCTTTTCGCGATCTACAGCTGAAATGAAAGCTTCCATATGAAACAAGTGTGTATAAAGTTATCATGTTCGGAGAAGGAGAATTTTCGTGAAAGTAAGAATTCGTGATTTGGATAAGGACTTAAGACTGATGGGAGTCTTGGCGAAACTTTTCTTAAGTTCACCTCCTAAAAGAAAAAAAACAACCATTCGTAATAGCCAAACATCGAAACAATCCGAAATAAATCAGGAAAAAAAATCTCCTAATAGCAGATTTGTTTCAAGAGGCGATGGCACAGAATTAAGA
>DATMYB010000017.1:0-2586 GCA_035561215.1 Syntrophomonas sp.
CATGATCCGGGAAAAGTTTCGTCAACAGCTCATCCGGTATTACATTTTCCTTCGCCGCTTTATATGCCAAATCTTCTGCGGCATCTTCTTTCCCTTTGACGGCATCTGCGCCGGTTCTCTGCGCCTCTTAAGCAATCGCAGTTAAAGTCGCACCGGCGGCGGGGTCTTGGCCTCGGCCTCGGCCTCGGGCGGGGTCTTGGACCCGGTCCTGGTCCCGGACCTGGACCTGGACCCGGGCCCGGGCCTGGTCCTGGGCCTGGTCCTGGGCCCGGACCGGCCTGCTGCTCCATTGGCATTCAATCACCCCTTTCGAACTTGATTCGTAATGGGTTGATATATAATCATACTATTTCAATTGCTGCCTAATGGTGACTGTTAATGCCAAAACCAATGCCCTTACGGAGCTTTGATGCAACTTTTTTCCGCTCTTTAAGTGGCTTTTTAAGAACAAAATGAAATATCCAGAAATATCAGTGATATGACAAAAAACAACCAGGTTCGCCTGGTTATTTTTTGTCATTAAATAATCCTATGCTCCAACAAAACCCTTTCGAAGCAGAATCCGACCCTTTCGGCTCAAAAGCCTTGACTTTTCTCTCTCTTATCGTATATATACGACCAGATAACCATCGCTAGCTGGAAGGAGGTGGAAATTATGATGAAATCGAAAATATTAGGTGCAATGTCGATGTTTTTGTTATTCGTAGCCAGCGCCGGCGTACAGCCCGCTTGTTTGTTCCACTGGTATCAGCCCAGGATTCCGGAGTGAAATATTGATGTAGAAAAAAATCTTAGTGTAATTGGCATGGGAGCCGCGTCAATGTCCCGTATGTCTATATAGTAAAAATGCCTGCCATGACTGAATAATAGACATGGCAGGCATAACACCTTTCAGCTATGAGCACGCGGGATTTCTACTCGCTATAAACCCTCGCCTCCTCTTCCCTTCTAAGCACCCTTCGTCATCCGGGATCACGTCCACTAAAGCGCTCTTTTCATGCACGTTTAAGGATATCCCTCCGCCTAAACGTTAAAATTCTAAAAGAGGTTTTCCAGGAGACATATATCTGAAAAGTATTCCTACCTGCCCCTATACGGTTCAACCCGTTTTTCATCCGCTGAATCACTTGCTTTTCCTAACGCTTGTTCATGGTTTTTCATGCCGTTGACAGCAAACTGACGCCTTTGCGTCCGTCTCCCGGTCCGGTTTCCCCAAAGGCAAATAACTATGTTACAATGGATAATAGCTAATTGTTGTTGCGTTCACTAATCACAAGCTTAGGACAGGAATCCGTTTATGCAAAAAAGAGTTACTACCTACATCGCGTTAACATTGAGCACATTGTTTTGGGGCTTATCGTTCATAGCAGTTAAAATCGCTTTAACCGATTTTACTCCTTTTGCCTACATGTTTTTAAGGTTTGCTCTGGCTTCGGTATTTTTTCTGGTGTTGATGCTTGTCCGGGGGTTTCCCAAGCTGGAAGCCGGCGATCATAAAAAATTATTTTTAATCGGCCTTTTTGAACCCGGATTGTATTTCATCTTCGAGACTTTCGGCCTGACTTATACCACCGCATCCAAGGCTTCCATCATTATTGCTGCCTTGCCTGTAATCGTGTTGCTCCTGGCCCGGCTTTTTCTTAACGAAAAGATCAGCGGAAAAAGTGTATGGGGCGTCATATTATCCATGGCAGGCATTATCATTTTGATTTTGGGCGATCCTAAATTTTCGATTTCATCGGCAGGCGCCGTGATTGGAGACGTTTTGATTTTTGGCGCGGTCATATCCGCAGCTTTTTATATGATTATTGCCCGGGACCTGGGCCAAAAGCTGTCAGCATTTGAAATTACCAGTTTTCAAGTGTTTTATGGCGCTATTCTGTTTGCCCCCTTATTTCTTATGAATATGGGCAGCGTACAATGGGCTGAAATAAGCGTCTCAGCGGCAGGCGCAGTTGTTTTTCTGGCGGTCTTCGCTACCGTCTTGGCTTACCTGTTCAATAATTACGCCCTGACCCAGATACCTGCTTCCCAGGCTGCGGTTTTCATCAACGGAATACCGGTTGTAACGACAATTGGGGCATGGTTTATTTTAGACGAGAGATTGACTTTGCTCCAGGCCGCCGGGGGAGCACTGGTATTGATTGCGGTTATGGTGGCCAATAAACCGGCTGGTCGTACCCTGTAAACCCGCCGGTACTGCGCACCGCCATTCGCGGTTTCATGTTTCGGACAGCCTTTCGGCTTTGTGCCGGCTCTGCGCTTCCCGCATATTGCCGGAGCTTTCGGCAAAAGCAACAAACAGTGCGGTAATGCCGCAGTCAAGGACCGCCTCCAGATCAAACTGCATGGCAGCTTGACCCTGCAGATTGCCCACAGCATGTCCTATGCTTCTGAGTCATTTTTCCCGGACCGATGGCACTGTCCGCACCTTGCGCACGCCGCCATGATCCGGGAAAAGTTTCGTCAACAGCTCATCCGGTATTACATTTTCCTTCGCCGCTTTATATGCCAAATCTTCTGCGGCATCTTCTTTCCCTTTGACGGCATCTGCGCCGGTTCTCTGCGCCTCTTAAGCAATCGCAG
>DATMYB010000018.1:0-4472 GCA_035561215.1 Syntrophomonas sp.
CACCTGATTTACATATAATATACTTAAGGTGGCGGAGAAAATATTCAGCTCAAAATGGTTCGTTTATTTCTAATCCACTGTTAAACCCAAGGTAATTTGTTCACGGTCAGTAGTCCATCAGTTCAACGTTCGGATAAACCAATAGTAAGTTCAGGTTAGTGCACGGAAACCAAAGATCCCTCAACTCAATAGTAAAGAACAAGGAAAAGGTAAAAGACGGTAAGTTCGGTTCGTATCTAATCAAAGCGAGGTTAAGTATCCTTTGGTAAAACAAGTCCCGTTTCTTTCTCCGTCACCTATATAAAATTAGCCCCCTGTCGGTCAACCGGCAGGGGGTTCGTTGTTACGCTCTCGGTTTGCTCAACGCCAAGGTTTTATATGTCAGCCAGCCCGCTTCAACCAGCAAAACCCCGGCCAAAATCAGGGCTGCCGGTCCCACTCCCTTTTGTATTCCTAAAGCGGTGTTTACCATTCCGTATTGTATAACCGCAAACATGATGACCAAAGTCACGTCCAGCCACGCCATGCCTTGTACAGTTACCCGCCGGATTGCCTCCATCTGCGCATCGTTCATGGCATCTTTTCTGGCCTGCGGCAAATTAATGAATTTGCGCGGATCCTTGGGTTTTATGATCAAAAAATAGTTGATCAGGAACATAGACAGATATACCAGCGTACCGATGATCAAAAGCATATAAACCGAACCGAAAGACCTGGCGCTCCAAGCATCCGGGGCGCCCGTCGGCCCGAAATGAGTGGGGATTTGCTCCGGCATCAGCCCGTAACGGGCCGACGTATAGACCCATATAAACCCCAGACAGGCGATGCAGAACACATCCAGCCAGGGAGGATAATAACGGCTGATTTTTTCCCACAAGTCGACTCACCTCCCGTCACATCGGGGCCACCCAGCAAACTGTTCCAGAGACTATGCGCCCACATTATTGCCGCTGCGTTTCAAAGCCAAAGCGGCTTTCAACTTATCCTTATTGTCTTTTACGACAATGCATATAACCAGGATAATGATGACTACCAGAGTTCTGTCCCCCGGCAGCAACGTCTGGCGCAGAAAATCCACCATGAAAAAGTGGGCCAGGTAAATCCCGAAAGTACGCTCACCGATATAGGCCAGCGTCTCTTTGCCAAAAGCGTCGTCCCGGCTGTAATAAATGGCCAAAGCCAGCACCAAACCGATAGACAGCGGGAATATTTCCACCTTGTTGAAAAGATAGCCCAGGGTATGATTGTAATACGGGATGGCCAATCCCACCGCCGCCAAAGCCAATCCGCCGATAAGAAAAGCCCGGGTGTGCTTGCAGATATAGTCCTTGACCTGGGGGTATTCCGCCACCAGCATGCCGATGGCAATGAAAGCCCACCACTTCATCGGCACCGGTCCCGAGTAACTGATCCAGTGGAAATGATACAT
Organism: Syntrophomonas sp.; assembly: GCA_035561215.1. GTDB lineage: Bacteria > Bacillota > Syntrophomonadia > Syntrophomonadales > Syntrophomonadaceae > Syntrophomonas_B. The sequence goes on from DATMYB010000018.1 coordinate 1,430, forward strand.
ACGACTCAATTCCAGCATCAGCACCCAATAGATATTAACCGCAATCATCAGCCACAAAATAATGACCCGCCACAATTTGGGCAGGAAGTACAATAGCGGCATAAAAACAGCGAAAATGATGTAGTAAAACATGTAATACAGATGCAGCGCGGTTTTACCCAAAATGAGGTCTCCCACCGTAAAAGTCTTGCCGATGGTGATGTAATAAAACACTCCGTAAGCAACCGCCCAGTACAGGTAGGGTATGTAGCTCTTCCTGATCTTATCCCAGGAAGAGGTCAACCAGCCCTTCTGCAAGCCGCTTTGCATAAAGTGCCCCTGCACTATAAAAAACATGGGGACGCTCCACATGGCCAGTTCCCGTATAAACACCGCCAGCGGGTCGGTTCCGCCCCGATAAACATGACTGAATACCACTGAAATGATTCCCAGACCTTTTAACACGTCAAACATCGGATTTCTCATTTAATATCTGCTCCTTTGCTTATTAATTTGCAGGTATGCCGGGAAATCTCGCACATATGCCGGCTTCCGCCGGATTACTTTTGCGCCAGCAGCGTTTTGGTCACCCGCCCCACCGCCAGCAGTTCATTCTTGTCGTTGTAGACCCGGGTTTCGGCAAAAGCCAGTCTTTTCCCCGATTTCAACACCTCGGCCCGGGCTCTGACCTTGCCGGAGCTGACCGCAGACAGGATGGATACATTGATATCGTTGGTCACATAATAAAACCCTTCCGGCAGATCGTACTCCACCGCTACTGCCGCGGCGATATCGCAAAGGGCGTAGTACATGACTCCAAGCAGTACCCCGTGGACATTCATGGTTTCCTTTTTTACATCCAGCATCAGTTCGGCGTAATTTTCGCCCGCGTCACCGTACTCCAGGCCAATAAAATTGTAAAAAGGCACTTCCTGATTTTTAGCCGCCAGCGCCGCAACTTTTTCCCCGATTTCCATTAAAGTCTCCGCCTTTCCAGAACCAGACCGGTGCCAAACTCGAAAACCAGGTCCAGCACAATTTCATGGTTGAAATCCTCAAATTCCGCATGAGTGCTGAACCCCCGCCCCTGCACCAGATCCACATCTATTTGAATTTTCTTTTTCCCCCAGGGCCAGGTGCCCCCTAAAAAGCAATTATAGGTATTTCGCGAAGAATCGCATATTTTCCTGCCTTGGAAGAATATTAATAACCGAGCTGCTCCGTTGCAAGGATTTTATTTTATATTTGCTTCATACCCCCCGTGGTATATAATGAGGAAAAATTAGGTCACTGCCAGGCAAGTGGTTCAAGACGGCAGGCTGTACTTTGATGAATATGAAAAGGCAGGTGTTGATAGATGGGCAAAAAAGTAATCGTCGTCGGAGGCGTAGCCGCCGGCGCCACCGCCGCCGCCAGACTGAGAAGACTGGACGAGTCGGCGGAAATAATCATGATCGAACGGGGGGAGGATATTTCTTTCGCCAATTGCGGTCTTCCCTATTATGTAGGCGACATTATTCAAATCCGCGGCAATTTGCTGGTGCAAACTCCGCGGGGTATGTCCCAGCGCTTTAATCTGGATGTACGCACGCGTCAGGAAGTACAGCGTATCATGCCCGCGGAAAAAACCGTCGAAGTTCGCAATCTGCTGGATCAATCGGTTTACCGGGAGACTTATGACTATCTCGTACTCTGTCCCGGCGCCAAACCCGTAGTGCCGGATTTTCCCGGCGTTGATAAGGAAAATGTATTTACGGTCAGAAACATTCCCGACAGCGATTACATCAAGGGCTATATCGAAGACTGGGATGTAACCAAGGCGCTGGTAGTGGGCGGCGGATTCATCGGCCTGGAGATGGCCGAAATGCTGCACCACCTGGGCATTGCCACCACCATCGTGGAGGCCGGGCCCCAGGTGATGAACGCCCTCGATCCCGAAATGGCAGCCATTGTGCATAATCATATCCGCAGCATCGGCGTGGATCTGATCCTGAACGACCGGCCGGTGGCGCTGGAAGGCGAAGAGGCGGTAAACAAGGTGGTACTGGCCAGCGGCCGGGAGGTGGCCACCGACATGGTGATTCTAGGCATTGGAGTCAAGCCTGAAGTGTGGCTGGCACAGGAGGCGGGACTGGCCATCGGTTCCACCGGCGGCATAGCCGTAGACGAAAATATGAAGACTTCCGATCCTTACATCTATGCCGCCGGCGACGCGGTACAGATCAAGGACTACCAGAGCGGCCAGGATGCGCTGGTGCCTTTGGCCGGACCGGCCAACCGGCAGGGGTGGATCATCGCCAACAACATCGCCGGCCGTGCTTTAAAATATCCCGGCAGCCAGGGAACCGGCATTGTCAAATTCGGAACCCTGACCGTGGCCATGACCGGCAAAAATGAAAAACACCTGCAGCGTATGGGTTGGGACTACATGACCTGCCACGTCCATCCCAATTCCCACGCCGTTTATTATCCGGGCGCGACCCAGATGACCCTCAAGCTGCTGTTCACTCCCCAGGAAGGCAAAGTGTTGGGAGCGCAGATCGTCGGTTATGACGGCGTGGATAAACGCATCGACGTGCTCTCCACCGCCATTCATGCCGGTATGACCGTATTTGATCTGCAGGAGCTGGAACTGGCATACGCCCCGCCCTTCTCCTCCGCCAAAGATCCGGTCAACATGGCGGCTTACGTGGCCGGCAATATGGTACGGGGGGATGTAGAGGTCGTCTACTGGCAGCAAGTCGGCGAACTGGTCAAAAACGGCGCCTTTTTGCTGGACGTACGCACCAAGCCTGAGGTAGAAAAAGGTATGGTTGCGGGAGCCCATCACATTCCCCTGGACGACCTGCGCGACCATCTGGACCAGTTGCCCCGGGACCGGGAGATCATCACCTATTGTCAGGTAAGTCTGCGCAGCTATATTGCCAGCCGCATCCTGCTCCAGCACGGCTTTAATGTTAAAAATATCAGCGGCGGCTACAAACTTTACAGTTCCATCTATAATTTGTAATTCTGTATAGACTTGAAACAGTGGCAGAACATCCCTTTTGTTATAAAAGATTGA
>DATMYB010000019.1:0-3587 GCA_035561215.1 Syntrophomonas sp.
GAACCATGGGGGCGGGTATTGCCCAAATAGCAGCCGAGGCTGGGCTGAAGGTAGTGCTGGTAGACGTATCCCATACCATCCTGGAGAAAGCAGTCAAGGGCATTATTCAATCATGGCAGAAGGCCGTCGAGAAGGGAAAAATCAGCGCTGATGAAATGGATGAGCGGGTCGCTTTGCTATCCACTCACAAAACCGTTGCCGAGTTCGCCGACTGTGATATAGTCATCGAAGCCATTGCTGAAAACATCGACCTCAAAAAAAATGTTTTTGGACAGCTGGACGAGACCTGCAAAGCTGAAACCATACTTGCCTCCAACACTTCCGCTTTGAGCATAACGGAAATCGCCGCAGCCACCAAAAGAGCGGATAAAGTTGCCGGTATGCATTTCTTTAATCCGGTCCCGGTCATGAAACTGGTAGAAGTCATTCCCGGTTCGGAAACGTCAGATCAAACCGTCAGCGCCATCATGGAACTATGCCGCCGCATGGGTAAAGAACCGGTAAAGGCTAAGGAATCCCCCGGATTTATTGTCAATCGCATCCTGGTCCCTTATTTGAATGAAGCCGCTTTCGCCTATCAGGACGGAGTGGCCACCGCCGAAGAGATCGATAAGGCTATGAAACTGGGAGCCAATATGCCCATCGGTCCCCTGGCCCTATGCGATATGGTGGGGATCGACGTTATATTAAGCGTTTGCGAGTATTACTGGCAAGAGTTTGGCGACTCCAAGTATCGTCCTTCGTTAGCTTTTAGACAAAAAGTAAGAGCAGGGCATTTAGGTGTAAAGAGCGGACGTGGATTCTACGATTACAGCAAGTAGGGAGGCCTGGCCTTGGAACTGCAAAACCTTTTATATGATAAGGAGACGGAGATCCGTATCGTTACGCTGCATCGCCCGCAAGCGATGAACGCCATAAGTAATGAACTGGCGCTGGAATTAGCCGCCGTAATGGATGATATAGAAGTCGACCCGGAAGCCCGAGCCGTCATTCTGACCGGAGGCGAAAAAGTGTTTGCCGCCGGGGGAGACATCGCGTTAATGGCCCAAGCCGACCCGCAGGGAGCGGAAGAATATGCAACCCGGGTCGGACAGGCTTACGATAAAATAGAAAAGCTGAGTAAGCCCGTTATTGCGGCCATAAGCGGCATGGCCTTGGGCGGCGGATGCGAGCTGGCGCTGGCCTGTGATTTTCGAATTGCTGCCGAAGAGGCGGTCTTCGGCCTGCCGGAAATCAACCTCGGCATCATTCCCGGGGCCGGAGGAACCCAGCGGCTGACACGGGTAGTAGGACCAGGATGGGCCAAGTATTTAATCATGACCGGTAAAAACATAGATGCGGCCACAGCCTTAAAAATAGGCTTGGTTACCCAGGTCGTCCCTCAGGGGGAACCAATCAATGCAGCCAAGCAACTCGCTGCTTTACTGGCGTCAAAAGCACCAGCCGCGCTAAAGACGGCCAAAGTTTGCATCGACTACGGTCTCAATGTAGATTTACCGTCCGGCTTGAACTTTGAACGTAAAAACATGGCTTTCCTGTTCTCCACCGAGGATCAAAAAGAAGGGATGCGAGCTTTCCTGGAAAAGCGGAAAGCTCAATTTATCGGGAAATAATAACAATTGTTGGGAGGAATTATCCAATGGAAATCAACGATGTAGTGATCGTAAGCGCGTGCCGCACACCGATCGGAAAGTTTTTGGGAAGTTTAAAAGATGTTACCGCCCGGGAATTGGCGGTAATTGCCGGCGGGGAAGCAATTAAAAGAGCCGGTATAGATGCGCAAGTCATAGACGAAATATGTTTGGGGGAAGTATTCCAGCAAGGGGTCGGATCCATGCAAGCCCGCCAGGTGGCTATGCAGCTTGGGATGTCGGTAAGCAGCGCGGCCGTTAATATCCACCAAAATTGCGCCTCCGGAATGAGGGCGTTGGAAGTTGCGGCCCATGGCATTATGTTGGGAAAAAACGATATCAGTCTGGTGGTGGGCACGGAGAGCATGACCAATGTACCTTATCTATTACCCAAGGCCCGCAGCGGGTATCGCATGGGCAGCGGCGAAATCCTTGACGCCATGTTGTATGACGGCCTGGTGGACGAGCTGGTTCCCGGTCACATGGGCGTAACCGCCGAAAATGTGGCGGAGAAATACGGAATAACCAGGGAACAATGTGATCAGCTGGCCTTGACCAGCCACCAGCGAGCTACCAAGGCGGTGAAAGAAGGTATATTCAAGCGGGAGATCGTGCCGGTGGAAATCAAAACTAAAAAAGGTACCGTATTATTTGAAAATGATGAACATATGATCCCTGATGCTACCATAGAATCCCTGGGCAAGTTACCCCCCGGATTCAAAAAGGGCGGCGTGGTTACAGCGGGGAACGCTTCCGGGATCAATGACGGCGCCGCCGCGGTGGTTTTAATGTCGAAAAAGAAAGCGCAGGAATTGGGGATTCAGCCCTTAATGAAGTTGGTCAACGTATGTTCCGAGGGAGTTGATCCGAAAGTAATGGGTTTGGGCCCGGCCGTGGCCATACCCAAATGTCTGCAGCAGGCGGGAATGAAGTTCGAAGAGGTCGAATACTGGGAAATCAACGAGGCCTTTGCGGCCCAGTGGCTGGGCGCAGGCATAATGCTAAAAGAGGAAGCCGGCATGGAACTTGATTTGGACAAGGTTAACCATAACGGTTCCGGCATTGCCCTGGGCCACCCCGTAGGCTGCACCGCGCTGCGCATTATTGTCAGCCTCTATTACGAAATGGAGCGTTTGAACCTGACTGTGGGGGGAGCCTCTCTCTGTGTAGGCGGAGGCATGGCTATGGCTTCTTTGTGGACCAGGGATATTTAATGAACCAGCGGCTGTAATTTTTAGTAATCCAAAGGGGAGCGTAGGCGGAAGGCAGTTAAGTTGACGCCGGGCTGGAAATCAATCCGATTTCCAGCCCGGTTTTATTTTTATCATATCAATCAGTTTTGCCGGTTCAGCCAGTTCTGAATCGGCAGGAATATTTGATCGGTAAAACTGTTGACATCCAGCCTGGCGTTGGTCTGGAGCCAATGAAAGAACATGCCTTCGGTGGCCGCAACATTGTATTCAAAAATCGTTTGATCGCAGTTTATACGGGCTTGGGCATGTTTTTTCTGGTTATCCGTCAAGATAAACTGTTTTACTTTATAGGCAAACGAGGGATCGCCTCCAGGGCCACAGAGCAGGTTAATCCAGAGAACCTTTTCTTTCGTCATGGAAAATAAGGGTTTAATGGCGGATTTATACCACAAGGCCTTATCCGTTTCATTATTGTAGGTGTAAGCTGATGAAATGTCCTGATACTGGTCAATTATGTCGCTCTCGATTTGCTTAATCAGGGCGTCCAGGTTTTGATAATACAAATAAAAAGTAGCTCTGCCGATTTTAGCTTCTTTTACGAGTTCGGAAACCGATATTCGGATTAATGGCTTTTCATTACATAATTTAAGTAAAGCATTGGTGAGTGATTTATCAACATCAACCATTCAAATTCCCTCCCTGTTATTAACAGCTTGCTAAATTTGAAATGCCTAATCAGATAATGATACCTGCCAATTAAATC
>DATMYB010000020.1:0-2116 GCA_035561215.1 Syntrophomonas sp.
CTATATAAAAGTTAGTTCTGTTAACAAAGTGGTTCTGCAATTCATATTGTAGGTTAAGAAGGCTTAGAAATTGGAGAAAGATGATGCAGACTGCAATATTCGCGATTTTCAACAGCAGCGCTAATGTAAATAGCGAAGCTGTGGCAATGAGTCAGGGATTGGCCTATAAACTTGATTTGATCGACAAGCAGAAAATATCGCTGCAATGTGGAAGATCGCGTTATCCTGCGGTGATATATCTTGATCGCTACCTGACTGGGGACAATATAAAAATAAATCCCTCCCTTATGCGTAAAAACGGAATTACCAACCATCTCGCCTGTACGGTTATCAACGATAATAATATCCTTCGTGTCGGACCGTATATAGGTGTAGCCGCGAATTTACATTATTCTGACCCACAGAAACCTTTCGGCATACAGTCCTTCTTTATCAAACAATTGATCGAGCAAGCTCGGGCCAGGGGGGCAATTTGTTTTGGCTTCAGTCCTAAAGACTTGAATTTATCAACCAATCAAATTCACGGTTATACCTACCGCGATAATGATTGGAAAGAAGAATTATACCCACTCCCGGATGTTATCTATCCCCGTTGTAATGCTGAATCCAATCGCCCTTTATTGCGTCAGAAGCTGACCAAATTAGGGGTACATTTTTTTAATCCGGTCGGCATGGGTAAATGGGGAACCCATAACGCTTTAATCAAAAACCCTAAATTAGCAAAATTTCTTCCTGATACATGCCTTATCAATAATTTCAGCCAATTGGAACAAATGTTGAGAAAATACCGGCAGATATATTTAAAGCCGGTATCGGGATCCCAGGGCAGAAATATTATCAGAATTAGCCACGGAGAACGCCACGGAACATACGAGTACCAATACCAGCTTGAGCAGCGGCAGATTAATGCCCAGGCTGCCAGCTTGAGGGAATTGGAAAACAAGTTACGTAACCATATGGGAGGAAGGCGTTACCTTGCACAGCAGCAAATAGATTTGCTGCGTAGCGGCGGATGCATAATGGATTTGCGGGTTATGGCCCAAAAGGATCGTGCCGGGGAATGGCTGGTAACCGGCAAGGTATTTCGTATTGGCCCCAACGGTTCTATCACCAGCAATATTTCCAGAGGAGGCAGAGTGGGTGACATAGGAGTCATTCTATCGCAACAGTTTGATACGGTAACAGCACAGGCAATTATGGAAAAAACAGACTTTCTGTCCTTGGAAGCTGCTCGTACATTGGAGGAGACCCTGGGGCCTATCGGTGAAATGGGGATTGATATCGGTATCGACCGTAACGGAAAGATATGGCTGATCGAAGTTAATTTAAAACCTGCCCGCAAGATATTTTCGTTAATGGAAGATTACGACACCCGTATTCATTCCGTCCAACGGCCGATTGAGTATTCAATCCACCTGGCAGGATTTTAATAGACTTAAAACATGGTGAGGGTGATCAGCTATGCAGATAACGATTTCCGAACGTTGTTTTAAAAAATTGCAAATCGAGCCTGTTGAACAAATACCGGTCAGGGCCGGTATGATAACAATTTACAGCCAGTTGTCGGTAAGACGTGATCAGAATCAACCCTTTAAACTATCGCCTGCGCTGGCCAAAGCTTTACATGTCAAAGGTGATAGCCATATGCAAATCAGATATGATCATAAAAATAATCTTTTACAGATCGGACCGTTTATCGGTATTTTAGTCAATGCTCTGCCGCTAAAAAGCGAATATGATCCTACCAGTCTTAAAGCCGAACTGATATTCCTCAGCAATGTAGGTATGAAAATGGCAGCGGAAGTTTATATTTTTACTCCCGGCGGTATCGATTGGGAAACTAATACTACGTTGGGCTATGTATATAAAAAGGTTACAAACCATAACGGTATCTGGGCCGAATCGCGCTATCCATTGCCGGATGTGGTCTATGACCGCATCCCCAGCCGGGCGCTTGAAGCACGTGAAAATATAAAAGCAACCCGGCGCAAGTTGATGAAAAGCGAAGATATAAAGTACTTTAATCCTTCATATCTTAACAAATGGAAAGTACACGTCCTCTTGTCTGAAAACAAAGAATTACATCCCTATCTTCCTGAAACCAAACAATTAGATC
>DATMYB010000021.1:0-13294 GCA_035561215.1 Syntrophomonas sp.
CAGACCAGTCATTTGCCGAAATGTGAGTGATATAGTACACTAAACTTGTATTAGCATTTTAGTTATTAGAAAGCGATTTTGACATGTCTCACCTGACCAAAAACCTTATCGGCAAAAACGCGTTGCTGCTGGTTCTATCCGACCACGAGCCTGAACTTAAATATGACAACGTTTTAGAAGAACTGCATTGGCGCTATTGTTTGGGTAAAGTGGGAGCTATGGAAGCTCACAAGGTGGTGGCGGCGATTGAAACGGCTGCCAAAAAAAACGGCATCATCCAGCCGAATGTTTACCGGGAGACCCATGCCCTTTACCATGCGATTATGGAGGCAATTGAAGGAGTGACCCGAGGCCAAATCCAACTGGGTTCAGTGATGCGGACGGTAGGACTGCGCTTTTCAATTATCCGGGGTAATCCTTACGATACCTCCGAAGAAGGGGAATGGATAGCGGTAGCGCTGTATGGAACCATCGGTGCTCCGGTAAAGGGATCTGAACACGAAGTAGTAGGATTAGGCATAAATCATTTGTAAATACGTAATGATAACGGTAGAGCCGTCAGTTGTTAGTTATTAGGGGCTTTATTAAAATGGTCACGGACTTTTTTAATAAAGCCCTTTTTAATCTGTCAGAGCGATCCAAAAAGTTCAAGAGCAAGGCATTAAGGGAAGACCGTGATTGAGGCGTACTTAAGGTACGCCGATTGAACGGGCTTTCGTTAATAACGCAGCTATTGGGCTTTTTGGGCGCTCTGAATTAAGGAGGTTGACTATATTGATTAAACTTACCGGCAATTCTCTGACTTTGAAAGAAGTTGAAGCAGTTCTTTACGGCTACGAAGAGATTACCATTGATGAGTCCAGTTGGGAGAAGGTGGATGCCAGCCGGCAGGTAGTGGAGCAAATTGTGGCCGATGAACAACTGGTCTACGGCATAACCACCGGGTTCGGCAAATTCAGCGATGTATTGATTAAAAGCGAATATGTGGAAGAACTGCAGTTGAACTTAATTCATTCCCATGCCTGTGGCGTAGGGGAAAAATTCCCGGAAATAGTCAGTCGTGCCATGCTGCTGCTGCGGGCTAACACTTTGCTGAAAGGTTTTTCCGGGGCGCGCCGGGAATTGATCCAGATGCTGGTCAAGATGTTGAACGCCAGGATTCATCCGGTTATACCTCAGCAAGGTTCTCTGGGAGCCAGCGGCGATCTTATACCGCTGGCCCATTTAGCCTTGGCGTTGCTGGGGGAGGGGGAAGTGGCTTACCGGGGAAAAATTTGTCCGGCGATTGAAGCCCTTAATGCTGAGGGCATCAAACCCATCGCGCTGCAAGCCAAGGAGGGGCTGGCGCTGATCAACGGCACCCAGGCCATGACCGCCATGGGCGTATTGGCTTACCTGGAAGCAGAGAAAATTGCCTATCAGGCGGAATTCATCGCTGCCATAAGTATTGAAGGATTGCAGGGCATTACCGACGCTTTCGAAGAAGATGTACAATTGGCGCGAGGCTATACGGAACAGCTTGAAGTCGCCCGCCGTCTCAGAAAAATTTTGGGAGGCAGTCAACTGACGACTCATGCCGCCGAACTGCGGGTCCAGGATGCGTACTCGCTGCGCTGCATTCCGCAAGTTTTTGGCGCCAGTTGGCAAGCCTTAGCTTATGTCCGGGATAAACTGGAAATAGAGATCAACGCAGCCACCGACAATCCGCTTATATTCGAAAACGGCAAAGTCATTTCCGGCGGTAATTTTCACGGTCAGCCGATTGCTTTAGCCATGGATTTGCTGAAAATCGCCATGGCGGAGTTGGCCAATATTTCCGAAAGACGAATCGAGCAACTTATTAATCCCAGCCTCAATGACTTGCCGGCATTTTTGAGCCCTCAGCCGGGTCTGCAATCCGGGGCCATGATTCTTCAATATTGCGCGGCCTCGCTGGTCTCGGAAAACAAAACCCTGGCCCATCCGGCCAGCGTCGATTCCATCCCTTCCTCGGCCAACCAGGAGGATCACGTAAGCATGGGAACCATCGCCTCCCGGCACGCTTATCAGATCATCCAAAACACTCGCCAGGTATTGGCGATAGAACTTATTTGCGCTTTGCAGGCGGTGGATTTCCGCGGCGTTGATAAAATGGCTCCCATCACCAGGGGGATTTATGCGGAAGCCAGAAAGGTAACGCCGTCTATTATTAAAGACAGAATATTTTCCTACGATATCGAAAAAGTGAACAACTGGATGATGGGCAAAGGCTTTAATATAAAACTGGATTGAAAATGCTAACATAAGTATATGGAGGTGCTGTAAAAGTGAATAATCAGGATGTGTATAACGCCATGGAAATAAAACTGGGCCGAGAGCTGCCGCCCATGCCGGAATTCATACCGGGAATAAGACGCGCTCCTTCCCGGGGCTTTAATTTGACCCGGGGACAAACGGAAACGGCGCTGAAAAATGCCTTGCGCTACGTACCGGAGGAATTGCACACAGTTCTGGCTCCGGAATTTATGCAGGAACTGCTGACTTACGGACGCATTTACGCCTACCGCTATCGTCCCGCCAGCAGGATTTACGGACGGGATATCGATTCCTACCGGGGCAATTGTATCGAAGGCAAGGCCTTCCAGGTTATGATCGACAATAATCTGGATTTTGACATCGCCCTTTATCCCTACGAACTGGTTACCTATGGTGAAACCGGTCAGGTCTGTCAGAATTGGCTGCAGTATCAGCTGATCAAGCAATATCTGGAAGTTATGACCGAAGAACAGACGCTGGTGATGGAATCGGGACATCCCTTGGGACTGTTCCCATCTAAGCCGGAAGCGCCGCGGGTGATTATCACCAATGCAATGATGGTGGGCATGTTCGACAATCAACTGGACTGGGAAATCGCCACTGCCATGGGAGTAGCCAACTACGGACAGATGACGGCGGGGGGATGGATGTATATAGGACCCCAGGGAATCGTACACGGTACCTTCAATACCATTTTAACTGCCGGCCGCTTAAAGCTGGGCGTACCGGCCAACGGTGATTTGCGCGGCAAACTGTTTGTTTCCTCCGGGTTAGGAGGCATGAGCGGAGCTCAACCTAAAGCGGTAGAGATAGCCAACGGCGTGGGGATCATTGCCGAAGTGGATGAGTCCCGCATAAAAAGTCGTTATGAACAAGGATGGGTCAGCCGGATCTGCGAAAATGAAGCCGAAGCCTTCGAAATTGCACGTCAATATATGGATCAGCAACAACCGATTTCAATCGCATATTACGGTAATATCGTTGACCTGCTCCAATATGCGGTGGATAATAATATCCATATCGATCTGCTATCTGACCAGACTTCCTGTCATGCGGCCTATAACGGCGGTTATTGTCCTCAGGGCATTACGTTTGCGCAAAGAAGTGAAATGCTGGCCCATGACCGGGAGAAATTCCATGCCGAAGTAGACAGAAGTCTGCGTCTGCATTTTCAATTAATTCAAACCTTGGTGGATCGGGGCACTTATTTCTTCGATTACGGCAATTCTTTTATGAAAGCGGTGTATGATGCCGGAGTCAAGGAAATATCCCGTAACGGCGTTGATGAAAAAGACGGCTTTATTTTTCCTTCCTATGTGGAAGATATTATGGGACCGGAATTATTTGACTACGGTTATGGGCCTTTCCGCTGGGTTTGTCTTTCCGGCCGGGAAGAAGATCTGCTGAAGACGGATCAAGCGGCCATGTCCTGCATTAATCCGGAACGGCGTGGTCAGGATCGGGATAATTATAATTGGATTCGGGACGCCCATAAAAATAATCTGGTGGTAGGCACCAAAGCGCGCATTCTTTATCAGGATGCGGAAGGACGCATGCGCATCGCGCTAAAATTCAATGAGATGGTGCGTCAGAGAGAAATCGGGCCGGTCATGCTGGGACGCGATCACCATGATGTAAGCGGTACCGATTCGCCTTTCCGGGAGACCGCCAATATCAAGGACGGCAGCAACGTAATGGCGGATATGGCAGTACAATGTTATGCCGGCAATGCCGCCCGCGGTATGAGCATGGTGTCGCTGCATAACGGCGGCGGAGTCGGTATCGGCAAGGCTATCAACGGCGGTTTTGGTTTAGTACTGGATGGCAGCCCGCGCATTGACGGCATTATTAAATCAGCTATGCTGTGGGATGTCATAGGCGGAGTTGCCCGGCGTTCCTGGGCGCGCAACCCCAATGCGATGGCAGTGTCCCGCGATTTTAACAAGGATTATGCCGGCGCCGGTCATGTTACCATGCCTTTTATTCCCGACGAAAATCTGATCAAAACCACCATCGCCCAAGCGCTGAAAGATGAGTAAACAATTGTTAACAGCCGTTAACGCATGGTGTAGAGGTTTTTATTTCCCGTTGAAAAACGAGTAAACAATTGTTTATAGACCAACAAGGAGGTATATTGATGGCAGTACTCGTAGAATGTGTACCCAATTTCAGTGAAGGCATCAATCTTGAGGCGGTAGCCAGAATCGTCGCCCCTTTTATCAGCACCGCCGGGGTGAAATTACTGGACTACAGTTCCGACCGCGACCATAATCGTACGGTGGTAACGGTGATGGGCGATCCGGCGGGAGTCAAAAAAGCTATGATCGAAGCAGCCGGAATCGCCGTAAAAGAAATTGACATGCGCAGCCACCAGGGCGAGCATCCCCGCATGGGAGCGGTGGATGTGGTTCCATTTATCCCAATTCAGAATTATACTATGGATGAGGCGATTATACTGGCCCGGGAGGCGGCTGAGGAAATGGCAGCCCGCTATGATCTGCCTATCTTCTTATATGAAAAAGCAGCTACCCGGCCAGAACGGGAGAATTTAGCCAATGTAAGAAAAGGCGAGTTTGAGGGCATGGCAGCAAAGCTGCTGCTGCCGGAATGGACGCCCGATTTCGGACCGGCCCAAATACACCCTACCGCCGGCGTGACTGCGGTAGGAGCGAGAATGCCGCTGGTAGCGTTCAATATCAACCTGAATACCGACAATCTTGAAATTGCCAATCAAATCGCCCGCTGCATCCGGCACATTTCCGGCGGGCTCAGATATTGCAAAGCCATGGGCGTGGCTTTGAAGGAAAGAAATATTGTGCAGGTTTCCATCAACATGACTGACTATACCAAAACTGCTCTGTACAGAGTGTTTGAGATAGTCAGATTTGAGGCCCGCCGTTACGGAGTGGAAATAGTCGGCAGCGAAATCGTAGGGTTGGCGCCCATGGCGGCCTTGATTGATGCAGCCGTATATTATATGAGGATTGAAGATTTCAAACTGGAACAGGTTATCGAGCAGCGTATGCTGGAGTAGAGGAGGATGAACCAACTTGACGGCAGATTTGATCGTAAGATCCAAACACATCTACAGTTGCGTGCCCGACGCTCAGGAAACGGTCATTGACGGCTATGTGGCGGTGGCCGATGGTATGATCCAGGCAGTAGCAGCCGGTGAGATACCGGAAGAATTACTGACCGGCGCAACAGTCATCGACGCCGGCCAACAGACGGTAGTCCCCGGTTTTGTAGATCCGCACACGCATTTGATCCACGGCGGGTCACGGGAAAACGAATTGGCCATGAAGCTGAACGGAACGCCGTATTTGGATATACTAAAAAAAGGCGGCGGAATTCTCAGCACCGTCAAAGCCACCCGCCAGGCGTCTATGGAAGAGTTAAAGGCCAAAGCGCAGCGCAGCCTGGATCAGATGCTGCTGCATGGAACTACCACGGTTGAGGCCAAAAGCGGCTATGGACTGGATCTGGATAATGAGCTTAAGTGCCTGCAGTTGGCCTGGGATTTGAACATAGAGCATCCGGTGGATATCGTCAGCACCTATATGGGAGCCCACGCCATACCCCCCGAATATAAAAATCGGCCGGATAAATATGTCGATTTTATGCTCTACGATGTGTATCCGTATATCTCCGAAAACCGATTGGCTGAGTTTGTGGATGTCTTTTGCGAGGAAGGCGTATTTTCCCCGGAGCAGACGAAAATGCTGCTGCAAGCCGGGCGGCAAATGCAATTTAAACTTAAATTGCACGCCGACGAGATCATTCCGCTGGGGGGAGCGGAGCTGGCGGCAGAATTAAATGCGATTTCTGCAGACCATCTGCTGGCCGCCTCAGACGAAGGTTTGCAGGCGATGCGTGATGCCGGAGTTACAGCGGTGCTATTGCCGGGAACATCTTTTTATTTAATGCTGGGAAAATATGCGCCCGCCCGAAAAATGATCGATATGGGGCTGAGGGTGGCCTTGGCCAGCGACTATAATCCCGGCACCTGTCCTTGCGAGAACCTGCAGACCATAACGACCTTTGCCTGTTTCGGCATGCAGATGACGCCGGCGGAGATATTGCAAGCCATCACCATTAATGCCGCCTATGCGGTAGATCGGGCCAATCAGATCGGCAGTCTGGAAGCGGGTAAGCGCGCCGATCTGTTGATTTTAAACGCGCCTAACTGGGATTATGTGACCTATCATTTCGGCATCAATCATGTGGACAAGGTAATCAAAGGCGGACGCGTTGTAGTGGATGACGCTCAGCTGGTATATTAGGAGGACTATATGAACTTGTTAATGGATATGACTTTACGTGAATTCGACCAGTTGCTGGCCAGCAAGGCTCCGGCGCCGGGCGGCGGCAGCACGGCTGCTCTGGCCGGAATGCTGGGAGCTTCCCTGACCATGATGGTGTATAACCTTACCGTCGGCAAAAAAGCCTGGGAAGCGTTGGAGGGAGGCGTCAGACAGCAAATCAATGACGACTTTGCTATGATCTCGGCATTGAAGGAAGAACTTACGATTTTAGTGGATGAAGATACCGTTGCCTTTACCTGCTTTATGAAAGCCATGCAGTTGCCAAAAGCTACGGATGCTGAACAATCATACCGGCATGAACAAATGCAGCATGCCAGTCGCTTCGCCCTGGACGTACCGCTGCGGGTGGCGGATAAATGTCTGCAGATCCTGCGGCATCAAAGAGAAATCGCCCTGTACGGCAACAAAAACGCCATATCCGATATCGGCGTAGGCGCGGAACTGGCTGCAACCGGCCTTAAAAGCGCCGCGCTGAATGTGCAAATCAATCTGCCGGGTATTGAAGACCGGGAGATAACCGCGGATGCCATCCACAAAATCGACCGGATCAGCAGGGAAGGCGAATTGCTGCGTAAAGAAATTATGGAGATCGTAGAACGACGGATCGGATAAATCGTCTTAAACAGTAACGAAGGGATGATGTACATGGCAAAAATATTGGATTTCTACTGCGTAACCTCTTGCAGCACTTGCAAAAAGGCCAAGTCTTGGCTGGAAGAGCAAAATATTCCTTTTACCTATCATGATTTGCTGAAAAACACCCCTACCTTGGCCGAGCTTAAAAAACTGGCCCAGATAGCCGGCTTCACCCTTAAGGAACTGGTGAATTTAAAAAGCCAGACCTATAAAAAGACCAAACCGGATTTAGACGCCATGAACGAGCAGGAGATATATGAACTGATTGCCGCCAATCCGCGCATCATGACCCGCCCGCTATTAAGCGACGGGAAAAAACTGTTGCTGGGGTTTAAGGAAGACCAGTACCGGGAATATATAAACTAGTAGAGGGAAAATAAAACTGGGAAAGGCAGCGAAGAAGATATGGAGAAAAGTCAAACAAATCAAGCCACCGGGATGAAGCTGGCTACCCTGGCGGGAGGTTGTTTTTGGTGCATGGCTCCTCCTTTTGAAAACCTGCCGGGAGTTGTCAAGGTAATAGCCGGTTATACCGGCGGCAGCAAAGTCGATCCCAATTATCAGGAAGTATGCCGCGGGAACACCGGCCATTTTGAGGCCGTACAAATCGCTTACAATCCGCAGGAAATATCATATGAACAACTGTTGGAAGTCTTTTGGCGTCAGATCGATCCTACCGATGCGGGAGGACAGTTTGCCGACCGGGGCGATTCCTACCGCACCGCCATATTTTATCATGATGAGGATCAACTGCGCCAAGCCCAGGCGTCCATCGAGCATCTGAATGCGAGCCGCCGGTTCAATGCACCCGTGGCCACGCTGCTGTTGCCGGCGCAACCCTTTTACCCGGCGGAAGAATATCATCAGCAATACCACCAAAAGAACCCCGCCCATTATAGCCGTTATAAGGCCGGTTCCGGCCGGGAGGCTTTTATCCAAAACACTTGGGCCGAAGCCGCTTCCATGCCTGATCCGAAGCGTATGGCTGATTTAGCCGGGCGTCTGACCAAAATCCAGTTTGACGTTACCCAGAACAATGCCACGGAACCGCCCTTCCGCAATGAGTACTGGGACAATCACAGAGCCGGAATCTATGTGGATATAGTTTCGGGCGAACCATTGTTTTCATCCCTGGACAAATTCGATTCCGGCTGCGGTTGGCCCAGCTTTACCGCCC
Organism: Syntrophomonas sp.; assembly: GCA_035561215.1. Classification (GTDB taxonomy): domain Bacteria; phylum Bacillota; class Syntrophomonadia; order Syntrophomonadales; family Syntrophomonadaceae; genus Syntrophomonas_B. Next base: position 8,434 of record DATMYB010000021.1, read on the forward strand.
CTTTGCAAGCGGTCGCGGTAAAAGAAAATAACGATTTGAGCCATGGTATGCGCAGAACCGAGGTACGCAGCCGGGAGGCCGACTCTCATCTGGGTCATGTGTTCAATGACGGACCTGCCCCCACCGGGCTGCGCTATTGCATAAATTCCGCCGCTCTTCGTTTTATTCCGGTGGAGGAGTTGGAAAAGGAAGGTTACGGGGAGTATCTGCACTTGTTTAAGTAATCGCTGTAAACCGGCCCCAGGCCAAACGCCAAAAACCTACCCATGCAATAAGCCCCTACCATCGAAACGGTAAGGGCTTAATCTTTTTTACTGCATTTTAGAATTCTGGCAGGGGATAAGAATTTTTAGTCGGTATTTTACAACAACCTCTGCTGATTTTACATCCGCTGCAGTTTATTGGAAAACTACCGGGACAATAACTTTATTGCTATCGGAACCGTCCTTCATGCTTTCTTCAAATATTTCCAGCTGACCTTTTCCCCCCGCACCGGGAGATTTGAACTTGATCTCGGCGGTATAATCCCCCCGCTCGGGAGCGCCGACGCTGGCGGTGGTAAATCCCTTGGCCAGGATATGGCCTTGCTCATCCTTTAAACGATAGCTGACGGTGGCTTCAAAGACCCTGGCACTGCCGGCGATTTTCAACGGACTGGCAACGGTCTGGCCGTCGGTGGGGGAGGTGACCCATATGGCCGGTTGCTGCACCATCGATACATCCCGGCTGAAAGGCTGTTCGGACAAGCCCACATGGCCCCACCAGTCCATGGCATTGTCGGCTTCACCATCGACGGTGAAAGCTACTTTGATTATAGTGGGAAACTCGGTCAGGGTATCGACGATGCTGGCAATTCCCAGCTCCTCGCCGGAGGAGCCCACGCTGGTGTTATTAAGCACTTCCGCGGAAAAATCCACCGTGGCCAATCCCTGGTCGTCGACTTTGACACCCAAAACTTTGGTGGCGGCAGGCAGAACTCGATAGGCCCCGGCAGTGGTAGGTGTCCCATTGATCAGCTCTTCCACCGCAGTCTGGGGCATATTGTCGGTTTTGGTAAGCGTGTGGACTTCTCTGACCAAATAACTTCCGTCTTGGGCATCCTTCAGGTAATAAACCGCTACTTTGGCTTTTTCGGACACCGGTGGCGAAGTCTTTCCCTTATCTTTATCCCCGGATAGCAGATCACATCCCGCCAGCGAAAAAAGTAAGACCAGAATCAGCAATGCTCCTGGAATATTGTTTTTTAAACGCTGCATAATAACCTCCTGTGTTTTTCTCTATATCTATATATAATATAACGATTTAAACAAAACATTTCACCTTACTTGTATTTAATTACATCAACTTATACAATTTCATTTATAAGATGTTGCCATAATAATGGCGGAACGCATCCTTCCCTGGACGATTTCATACCTGAAAAATTGGGCGGCAATTTCCTGGCTATCTATTATGAATAGGTAATTGATGCAGTCGAATTAAACTATACGGAAATGAGGCGAATCACACGAATACAGAACCTGTCAGTGAAAAAACAACATTATTTACCGTTATGACCACGTCGTTTATGGTAACCTTCATGGTCAGCTCGGTCAATCTGGCCTTGCCATCCATGGGTAAGGACTTGGGTTGTGATGCGGTAACCACCAGTTGGATCGTTACCGCTTATATACTGGCCTCTGCACTGTTCATGCTGCCTTTCGGGCGATTTGCCGATATCAAGGGACGACGCAAAGTATACCTGGTCGGCACAATATTTTTCGCTGTATGTACGCTGCTGATACCCCTGGTACACTCTGCCCCGGCAGTGATCGTATTGCGCATACTGCAGGGAATAGGCGCATCTATGATAGCCGGTACCGGCATGGCGATTTTGACCTCGGTCTATCCGCCGCAAAAAAGGGGCATGGCTTTGGGCTACAGTGTTTCCGTAACTTATTTGGGATTATCGGTAGGTCCGGTGGTAGGAGGAATGATGAATCATTATCTCGGTTGGTCCAGTATCTTTTACGTCTCCGGGGCGCTGGGTATGCTGGGGGCTTTAGTTATCTTTACCCGCCTGAAAGGGGAATGGGTAGGAGCACCGGGAGAAAGTTTTGACACAATCGGTTCGCTGTTATATCTCGCCGGGATGATGGGGCTGCTGTACGGGCTTTCCTCGGTAGAAAGCAGCCACTGGGCAGCTTACATTATATTAGCGGGCATTGTTTTTTTTATTGCTTTTGTATATTGGGAAGGGCGAGTGGACGAACCGATTTTGGAAATTAAAGTATTTAAAAACAACCTGACTTTCACCATGTCCAATCTGGCTGCATTAATCAATTACAGCGCCACCTTTGCCGTAACTTTTTTGTTGTCCCTCTATTTGCAGGTGGTCAGAGGTTATAATTCCCAAACCGCCGGGTTTATATTGTTGGCCCAGCCTTTGATGATGGCATTGCTGTCGCCGCTGGCCGGAACGTTGTCGGATCGACTGGAGCCAAGAAAAGTGGCCTCCATTGGAATGGCCTGTACAGCCCTGTGCTTGTTTTGCTTCTCCTTACTGCAGCAGGATACTTCCGTCATTCTGTTGATAGGCATTTTGACTCTGGCGGGGATTGGGTTTGCGCTGTTTTCTTCTCCCAATAATAATGCGATTATGAGTTCGGTGGAAATGAAATTTTACGGAATCGCCTCCTCCGTTATTGGGACCATGCGTACAGTTGGCCAGGCCATCAGTATGTCCATCGTAACTATGCTAATGGCAGTATTTGTCGGTGGTTCTTCTCTGGTTGGGGCCGATCCGGACCAACTGCTTAGGATGGTGCGCATATCATTTATTATTTTCACCGTCCTCTGCCTGTTGGGAATTGCCGCCTCCCTGGCTCGCGGCAAAGTTCACGAATCCGACCAGGGGCAGTCTTAAATCCTACCGGCCGGAAACATTGATGTTTATTATATAGAGGTGGGGGAGGGCAGAAGGCTTTATGACTGTTAACGCAGGCTTCCCAGCCATTGAAAATCATCTTGCCCAACTAGGCGTATCTTTCATTACTGATATACAGAGTGAAGGCAAAGGAACGGCCAATGCCAATACATATTTTCTCAGCGCCGGAGACCGGCTTTACATGATTGATGCGGCTTGCGGCAAAGACCGTTTACGTAAAATAACCGCTTATTTGCAGGGACGCAGTTGCGATTTACTGGTTACCCACACCCATCTGGACCACAGCGCCAACAGCGGGGCGGTATTGAGCGGAAATTCAAAGGCAGTTTTTCATCCCCGAGCGGCAGCCAAGTTGGGCTGCCTGCAGCGCAATTATACCGAAATAACTCCGGCCATTATCAATACTTTTGGAGTAAAAGGTTTTTTTGAACGCACCGGCATGCTCAGTCCGGCCATGATCGCTATCCTGTTGCGGCTGGAAAATTTCTCGCCGCGTTTTTTCAATTTTCTTTTAAAGCGGTATGCATCTCTATTGTGCCGGTCCAATATCGGCGCTATTCACGCGCCCCACCATAATGTGCAGTTTCTCGATTACCATGGTTGCCGGGAAATGGCGTTTGGGGGAACTGCTTTCAACGGCTGGGACCTGGGAGACGACATATTTGCCCTGGACACACCGGGCCATCAGGATGATCATCTTGCTTTTTACCTGCCGGACAAGAAAATAATGTTTGCCGGTGACCTGATCAGTTTCCTCAATCCCAATGATTTGTTGGACGGATGCATCAAGGATACGAATGACAGTTTGGAAAAAATGCTCCGGTTGGCTCAGGCGGGAGCAATCGAAATGCTGGCAACAGGACACGTATTACCGATAATCGGCAGTAATAATGTACTGGCCTATATCCGCTCTATCAAGGAGCAGCATGATGAAATTTTCAGCACAGTCGCAGCCATCATTAGCGATTGCCTTGATCAACATGACTTCCAAGCAATAATTGAACGAGTATATGATTACGATTCGGAATTGATGCGCAAGGTACTGAAAATCAATTATCCTCGTTCGGTATCGTTTATAGACGTATATGTTTTTCTTTATCTGCAGGAGTACGTTTGGGGTGAACTTAACGGTACTGATTGAGATAGGATTCAATATAACTGCGTACTTCCGCGGCCGGGGCATAGATTCCAAAATGGCCTTCACACAATATGTCGGCCTCCAAATCGAGTAGTATGCCCATGGAATTTTTCCATTGCTGCATATCCGATCCCCAGGCCGGGTGAAAGGGACCATGGATATCCTGCCCGAACAGCACTTTCTTTCCGTCCGTATTAACTGTCACGGCAATGCTGCCCCGGGTATGACCGGGAATATGATACCAATTAAGCTGCAGTCCCTCCAGATCCAGACTGCCGGAGTCACCCTTCAATACTATATCCGGCTGCACCGGCTGGTAAGTCACCCCATACCAGTCTGCCGCGGTTAAACTTGGCCGACCTTCCTCAATGGCCGGCAGTTCCAACCGGTGGGCGATAACTTGGGCTTGCAGTTCCGTTTTAAATGCATGCAGACCGCCGATATGATCGATATGGCCATGGGTGGCTGCGATGTATTTGATTTTAGTCAGATCTATGCCGGCCGTGTTCATATTGTCCAGAATCGTCTTCACGCTTTGACCCGCCCCCGTATCTATCAGCACACTGATGGAATCACCTTTCACCAGATAAACCAGACAGTCATCCGCACTGGACAAGCCTCCTCCGCCCACCTGAAAAACGTGGGGACACACTTCTATGATTGTTTTTTTCATCGCATTACCCTCCGGTTGCACAGACATTCATTATATTTGCTTCAGTTTTAAAATTCGCTGCGAGGTTTTCGTATCCTCTTTTTTTAATAGAGTGAATTTTGTAAATATTTAATCAATTATTGAG
>DATMYB010000022.1:0-2431 GCA_035561215.1 Syntrophomonas sp.
TTCTGGAACATCCCGTGATACCTGACAGCGTGGAGCAGCTCGGAAAGCAGTTTAAACATTTGATACCGGAACAGATTGAAATGATTAGCGAAATGGTGGAGGTAAATGATCAAAAAGCACACCACCTCAAAAGAAAAATGGCAGTAAACGAATAAGAGTCTCTCTCAGAGGCTCTTTTGCTATTGATAAAGTGATTGAAAGCTATCCTTGATGTGCGAAAAAACTTTCTATAAAAAATCATGACTTCACATTGACGAATTTCGATTTGAAACATATAATATAACATATCAAAGTATTTAGATTTGAGGTGTTGGTATGAACTATTACTTAGAGAACACAAAAGTGTTCAAAGCATTGGGCGATCCCAAAAGAGCCATGATTGTGGATATGCTCTCCTGTGGAGAACTTTGTGCCTGCGAGATTTTAGAGAAGTTTGAAATGTCCCAATCCACGCTGTCCCATCACATGAAACTCCTCTGCGAATGCGGACTTGTCAAGGCACGGGCAGAAGGCAAATGGACGTATTATTCTTTGGATGATGATGCCATCGGCAAAACAAAGCAGTTTTTCTGGGCGATCACATCCGATAAAGAAAATTGTATTTGCAGAGATAAAACAAATTGTTGTAAGGGGTGTAACGAAAATGAGTAAATGTTGTTGTTCTTCTGAAAATTGCTGCCAGCCAGAGCCGAAAAAGTCAATAAACATTGATTTTCTTTATCTGGACACGACCGTTTGCGGCAGGTGCCAGGATACGGAAAAAGCTCTGGACGACGCAGTTTCCGGCGTAGCCGTGGTGCTGAATGCGTCAGGATATGAAGTCAAGGTAAATGAAGTGAACATCACAACGAGAGAGTTGGCGATACAGTATCATTTGGTCAGCTCACCGACCATCCGTGTGAACGGAAACGATATTGCCGTGGAATCGCGGGAATCAGTCTGCGAGGACTGTGGAGAACATTGCGGTGATACCGTAGATTGCCGTGTATGGGTATATAACGGAGTCGAATATACATCCCCTCCGAAGGAATTGATCGTGGATGCCATTCTACGGGAAGTGTATAACCCCAATCAGGGCGAGCCGGAGCGTGAAGCCTATTGGCTTCCAGAAAATCTGGAAACATACTTTATAGCCAAGACACACAAGGATGAAACGGAACGTCAGGGAAAGGGCGGTGATGTGATATGAGCCAAGAAAAAAATAAAGGTATTGGCTTTTTTGAAAAATATCTAACCGTGTGGGTGCTGCTGTGCATGGCGGCTGGAATCCTTGTCGGAAAATTCCTGCCCGGCATTCCAGATGTCTTGGAAGGATTTCAATACGCCGGGCAGAACCTCCCGATTGCCGTACTCATTTGGATTATGATTTTCCCCATGATGATGAAGATTGATTTCCAGTCTATCAAGAATGTGAGGAAAAATCCTTCAGGCATCCTTATTTCCAGCGGTAGCAGCTGGCTCATCAAGCCCTTCCTCATGTTCGGGTTAGCAACCCTGTTTTTCAAAGTTATCTTTCAAGCCTTCATCCCAGCGGATTTGGCACAGGACTTCGTAACAGGCGCAGTATTGCTGGGCGTAGCACCCTGCACGGCGATGGTGTTTGTATGGAGTCATCTGACCAAAGGCGATCCGGCGCATACGCTTGTACAGGTTTCGGTCAATGACCTCTTGATTCTCGTATTGTTTGTGCCATTGGTACAAATCTTGTTGGGAGTAAACGGCGTTACGATTCCTTGGGATACGCTCTTCTTTTCCATCGTATTATTCGTTGTCGTTCCGCTGGCTGGCGGCGCACTTACGCGCTTTCTGATGATACAGAAAAAAGGCATAGAGTATTTCAACGAAAGATTTCTCCCCAAGTTTGACGGCATCACGACCTTGGGGTTGCTGCTCACCTTGATTATCATTTTTTCCTTCCAAGGTGACATTATTTTGGAACAGCCTCTGTTCGTTTTGCTGATCGCAGTACCGCTGGTTCTGCAAAACGTAATCTCCGCCAACTTTACCTACTTGATATGCAAGTGGACAAAGCAACCACACAATATTGCGGCTCCGGCTTCTCTGATTGCAGCCTCGGACTTCTTCGAACTTTCTGTAGCGGTAGCAATTGCCCTTTTCGGTCCAAATTCGCCGGTTGTGCTTGCTTGTACGGTGGGCGTATTGACCGAAGTCCCCGTTATGCTTTTGCTAGTACGCTTTATTAATAAGACCCACCACTGGTTTCTAAAGGAGGTTTAAATGGTGTATATATGCTATTGCAACAAAGTCAAAGAAGCAGATATCATGAAAGCAATTACAGAAAAAGGTGCAAAAAATGTAGATGATGTTATTAAGATTACCGGAGCCATGCAAAACAGTAATTGCGCTGTAAATAATCCGAAGGGAATTTGCTGTTACTCAGATATTGTGAAAACTTTTAATAAATATAGGG
>DATMYB010000023.1:0-7681 GCA_035561215.1 Syntrophomonas sp.
TCCTATATTTCGAAACGGATAATCGACTAATTCCAGTGACGAGGTGTATATTTTGGAACAAGATCAAATCAGCCTGACCGCCGTTATGACTTCTTATATGCGGGGGTTCCATGCCATGTATGACCCTGTCAAAATTTTTGACGATTTTTTAGCTTATATTTTTTTGCCGGAGGAAAGACGGGTTATCATCGAACAAAATTTATTGATGGCGGCGCAAATCGATGTTGCCGAATTAGCCGGTCTGACACCGGAACAATTGGCCGCGGTTAGAAGGATACTGATAAGAATGGGCGCTTCCAATGTGCTCAGCCGCGCCGCCTATACGGAAACGATGCTGGCGGATGCGGTGAGGCAGGGAATAAAGCAATACGTTATTTTAGGAGCGGGGATGGATACTTTCGCCCTGCGGCATCCGGAATGGGCGCAAGACTTATGTGTATATGAAGTTGACCATCCGGCCATGCAATCCTTCAAGCGGCAGCGCGTCGAAGCCTTAGGCTGGAAAACCAAGCTGTCGCTGCGTTTTGTACCGGTGGATTTTACCCGGGATGATCTGGCCGTTTCCCTGGGACAAGCCATGTTTGACAGCCACCTTCCGGGCTTTTTCAGTTGGCTGGGGGTAGCCATGTATCTTTCCCGGGAAGAAGCCTGGTCAACCATAGCTGCCCTTGCCGGTATAGCGGCAGAAGGCAGCATGATGGTCTTTGATTATCTGGATAACGAGGTTCCGGGAGAAACTGCCGCGCACGTCAGAGCAAACTTGTCGCAGCAGGTGAAAGAACCCATCCAGTCAGGTTTTGACCCCGCGGCTTTGGGGGCGGAACTGGACGGGTTGGGCTGGGCTTTGTTGGAGAATTTTGACCAGGCCGCAATTCAGCAGCGATATTTTCAGGGGCGTACAGACGGATACCGGGCTGCGGGCAACCATCATTTGGCTTTGGCAGTCCGGAAATGATGATTACGTTAAGCACTAGTTCGGGCCAGATCTGCAGGAGGGACAGACATGTTTGGAGCCATTGCCGGCGACGTTATCGGTTCGGCTTTTGAGTTTAATAATATAAAGCGTACCGACTTTAAGCTGTTCAGTATGTGGTCGCAGTTTACCGACGACACCGTGTTGACAGTGGCGGTGGCGGACTGTATTTTACACGGCAAGGATTACGGGCGAACGATTCGCGATTACGGCCTTAATTATCCTGATGCCGGCTATGGCGGAAGGTTTTATCAATGGCTGCATGCTGAAGCGATCGATCCATACAACAGCTTCGGCAACGGTTCAGCCATGCGGGTGAGTCCGGTAGGGTTTGCTTTTGATACCTATGAACAGGTGATGGAGGAAGCCGCCAAAAGCGCCGCGGTTACCCATAATCATCCGGAAGGCATAAAGGGAGCCCAGGCCATAGCCGCAGCCGTTTTTTTGGCCCGCAGCGGACTTAGTAAAGCAGAAATCAAGGGGCGGATTGAGGCGGACTTCGGTTATGATCTTAACCTTAACTTAGGCGACCTCAGAAAAACTTATAAATTTGACGTGACCTGTCAGGGTTCGGTGCCCCAAGCCATCGTCGTCTTTTTAAAATCCCGCGACTATGAAGACGCTATTCGCAAAGCCGTTTCTATCGGTGGTGACAGCGATACCATCGCCTGCATGGCGGGAGGTATCGCCCATGCTTATTATAAATCCATTCCCGCCCATATCGTTAAAGGCGTGCGAGCTTTGCTGTACCAGGATCTGCTGGATATTATCGATGAGTTTGCCGCCCGCTACGGCTATTAAATAAACGATGGTCCAAGAGTTTTAGGAAGGATATATATGCAGTTTCAGTCCAATTCTTTGCAAGATTTTCCATTGAGCTCCAATCCCTGCAATCTGTGTCCGCGTCTCTGCGGGACCGACCGGAGTACTCAGACCGGTTATTGCCAGAGCGGCAACCAGCTGAAGGCAGCGCGGGCCGCTTTGCATTTCTGGGAGGAGCCCTGCATCAGCGGCAGTCGAGGCAGCGGCACTATATTTTTCAGCGGCTGTACCTTGCGTTGTTGCTACTGCCAGAATTACCGCATCAGCAGTGAAGGTTTCGGTCGGGAGATTTCAGCGGCCAGACTGGCGGAAATCTGTCTGGAATTGCAGGCTCAGGGCGCCCATAATATCAATTTGGTGACCGCCTCCCATTATCTTGAACCAGTTATAGCGGCGCTGGATATGATCAAGGATGAATTGCGGATACCAGTGGTCTATAACAACAGCGGTTACGAAAGAGTAGAAGTGGTCCGGCAGTTAAAAGATTACGTTGGTATTTTTCTGCCGGATTTTAAATATTACAGTGATGAACTGGCCTGGAAATATTCCCGCGCCCGTGACTATTTTACCACTGCCGCCGCCGCCATCAGCGCCATGATCGAGCAGACCGGAGCAACCTTATTCGATGGGGACGGCATCATGCAAAAGGGAGTTATTATCAGACATTTGGTTCTGCCCGGTGCTGCCGGAGACAGCCGCCGGTTGCTGCAATGGATCAGTGAGAATCTGCCGCCGGGAAAGTTTATGCTTAGTTTGATGAGCCAGTATACGCCTGCCTATAAAAGCAGCGAACACCATGAAATCAACCGCCGGGTTACTACCCTGGAATATGAAAAGGTAGTAGAGGAGGCCATACGTCTGGGCCTTACCGACGGGTTCATGCAGGAGCGCAGCAGCGCCAAGGCGGAATATACGCCGCCCTTTGATCTGGAAGGAATTTGAGATCACAATGCGAGGAGGTTAACATAAATGGCCAGTAAATTTGCCAGCAGAAGAAACCTTGACTTTTTGGTTGAGGAGGTGTTCGATGCCGTTTCTCTGACCAGGATACCTTACTTCCAGGATCACAACCGGGAAACTTTCAGAATGATCATTGATACGGCAATGAAGATCAGCAATGACATGATGTTTCCTTATTTTAAGGAAATGGATGAACAGGCACCTTCATGGGAAAACGGTAACGTCCATGTACATCCGGCGATTCGCGATTTTCTGAAAGAAATGGGCAAAGGCGGATGGATTCAGGCGGAAAAACCGTATGACATCGGTGGACAGCAACTGCCGCTTACCATTAAAGAAGTAGCCTACTATCTGTTTGGAGCTGCCAACTATTCCATGCACGTATACCCCATGCTGACCGCCGGCGCCGCCAACCTGATTTATACTTTCGGCAGCCAGGCCATGAAAGACATGTATTTGGAGAAAATGTACGCTGGCCAGTGGCAGGGCACCATGGCGCTGACCGAGCCGGATGTGGGCAGCTCCTTGGGAGATCTGACCACATCCGCAGAGCCAACTGCCGAGGGATATTATTTGATCAAGGGCAAAAAGATTTTCATATCCGCGGCTAAAAACGACGTGGTGGACAATGTCGTGCATCTAATGCTGGCCCGCATAAAAGGAGCACCGGCAGGGGTAGCTGGCATATCTCTGTTTATCGTGCCGGAAAAACGTTATAACGAACAAGAGAAATTGGAATACAATGACGTTTTTTGCGCTGGCATTGAGCACAAACTCGGTTATCGCGGTTCTCCCATCTGTCAGCTCAGCATGGGAGAGGAAAAGGACTGCCGCGGCTGGTTGCTGGGGGAAGAAGGGAAGGGCCTGGCCCAGATGTTCCAAATGATGAATGAGGAACGCATCAATGTAGGTATCGGTGCGATCAGCAAAATTTCCGGGGCTTATTACGCTTCCCTGGAATACGCTCGGGAGAGGAAACAAGGACGCAACCCCGACCAGAAAGATCCCCATGCGCCAATGGTGCCGCTGATAGAGCATGCCGATATCAAACGCATGTTGCTGTTCCAGCGGGCGGTTATGGAAGGTTCGCTGTCACTGGCACTGCAAGTGTCAATGTATCAGGACTATGAAAATGTGGGCATCGATAAAGCTGAAAACGGTATGCTGGTGGATTTTTTGATTCCTATTCTGAAAACGTATCCGTCCGAGATGGGCATTCTGGCTACCAGCGCCGCGGTCCAGATCCTGGGAGGGTATGGTTATTGCGGAGATTTTCCGGTGGAGCAGTATTACCGTGATATCCGCATTGATCCTATTCATGAAGGCACTACCGGCATTCAGGGCCAGGATATATTGGGACGCAAGGTTAGCATGAACAAAGGTCAAGCGTTGCAACTGTACATCGCAGAAATTGAGAAGACCATCGCCGCAGCCGGGGAATACGATGAATTGAAGCCTTACATAAAAGCCCTGGAGGAAGCGGTGCAGTTAATGAAAGATCTGACCGCGGAACTGCTGACCAAGAAATCTTCTATTTCCAAAGATGCATTTCTGGCGGACAGTGTCTTGTATCTGGATTTCATGAGCCAGATTGCCATCGCCTGGCAATGGCTGAAACAGATGACCGCCGCCCAGGCCGGTCTGCAGAAGGGTACAGACGATGCCTTTTATCAAGGCAAAATCCATACCGGTCGTTATTTCTACGATTATGAACTGACCAAAATCCAGAGTCTGGCCTTGCGGCTGCACTCTGACGATAAGGTAACGGTTGCCATGATGAAGGAATACTTCGAAGATTGAGGGTAATCGTTGCGGCCGGAATGATACACTTAACAAGTTAACAAACGCGTTGCAGAGCGCCCCGGTATTAGCAAGCCGGGGCGCTCTGACGATAATGCATTATATAAAGCGCGTGAATACCGCTTTGCCGCCTTCCCAATCCAGACGGTAACCCATTTTTTCCGCCAGATCCGCAATGGCGGCCTGATACGGCGAGGACTTGGTAAAAAATACAGTATCGCTCATCGCCGCCTTATTTCCGTCCACCTTGACGGTTTTGATTCCGGGAGTAATTACGATTTTTTTTGCCGCTTGGGCGGGAACCATATCGGTAGCGGTCCAGGCTTCCGAAACGGCCCAACTGCCGTTGACTTTATCCTCCAGCCAGGCATAGGGCAGATAGGCATAGCCGTTTTCTCCCCACTCGCTGCCCCAGGAATTCCGAAGGATCAGACACTCCCGGTCCGGCAAATCCCCGGCGATGCCGACAGCGTGCCCCCCCAGCATATTTCCGGCAGGCAGCGGCAGTTCGTAGTTGGTATCCGGCTTAAAATTTTCGCAAACCAGCAGAGCCAATAAAAAGGGGCCTTCCTTTTTCAACGCTGCGCGCATGACGTTAATCAGCCCGGGGCGATTCTGGTCAGAGGTGGAGCATAGTTGGGCGTAAGTTTTGATTTTGTAATTCGTTGCAGTTTCCAGAGCTTGAACGGTAATATTGGGAACCTGAGGCGAGGGCAGGTCGGTAAGATCGTCATAAGGCATGACGGTTGTCGGACAAATGCCGTATTTTCTCAATACCTGCATGGACACTTTGGGCTGGGTCCCTTCCAGGCAAGGCATGCCATCGTTTTCCTTGCACATGCTGTAAAGGAATGATACCGATAAACCTCCGTCGGGATAATCCTTCTGTTCCATCTCCTCGTAGGCCTTAACTGTCCAAGCGGAAGCGCAGGCCACGCAAGTTCCCCGGTCTTCCTGATCAAAAACCGGAGGCAGCTGCGAGCGATAATCGATAGGCTCCAGTTTCTCCCCGGAAATGGCGCCGATAAGATTTCCGTAGCGGTAATCGCGGGAATCATAGGCGGAAGGAATATAATCCAGCCTGCGGCCGTAATGGGTCTGCGGCAGCTTTTCCAAATACCTGCGCAATTGGTATACGATTTCAAATGACAACGGCTTTACCTCCTCTCAATAATACAACTTTATTAATAATGTATGTAGATGTATTCCAGAAGTGACGACAAAATAGCGAATAGTGTGAATATTTTAACTATCGGAAGGAGTTGTCGGTTACATGAAGAATTGGAATTATAAGTAAAAACGTTTCGTTATTAGGCGAAGTCTGAATGATCATTGCCGCTTTCGAATAAATTTATTTAAAGGCTGTTAGGATATGATGGAGGCGACCTGAATGGCGAATTTTACTATTTCGGAATTCCTGGAAATGTTGGAACCTCTTATTGCCAGCCCATACATGGCGGTTGTGGTCGTAGACCGAAAGGGTTTTATAACGGACATTAATCAAACTTATCTTGAATTACTGGAGACAACAGAGGAAGCGGTAATCGGTCAATATATTCTTGATGTCCTGCCCAACTCTGAACTCATTGAAGTCATGGAAACCGGGCGCATAGACCGGGCGGACATATGGTCAATCAGAGGCGTCAGCGCCATAGCCACCAGATTTCCCCTTATCAAAAACGGACAAATCATTGGGGCGGTCGGTCAGAGCTTTATTCTGGATATGTCCGGTACCTCAGTGCTGGCCAGCCGCCTGGAAGAAACCGAAAAAGAATTCAGCGCCGTGGTTGAAGCCTTTTTAAAGAACCCGTATACGGCCCTGGTTATGGTAGATAACCAGGGCCGTATTACTGCTATGAACCAATGCTTTTTGGATGGACTGGAGCTGACTAAAGAAGCAGTGCTGGGCAACTATGTCTGCGATATTATCCCCAATTCCAAATTTATTGACGTCCTGCGTACCGGGCAAACGGATAAAATCGTAGCTATGAAATTTAACGGACGGGATGCATTGGTTACCCGTATCCCTATCATGAAAAACGGTCAGATAACGGGGGCCTTGGCCCAGGTTATTCTGTTGGATATGTCCGGCGCCCATATTTTGATGCAGCGGCTACAGGAACGGGAAAAGGATTTTGCCGCTATATCGGAAGCACTGATCGAAGGTCAAAATATGATATATGTGATTGTAGACAAGGATGGTATTATAACCGCCATCAATCAAGCGTATCTGGATGAACTGGGAATTGAAAAAGAAGCGGCGATGGGCCATCATATATTGGATGTCACTCCCAATTCTCATTTGCCGGAGATTTTAAAAACCGGCCGTACGGATAAAGCCGACCTTTGGACTATAAACGGCCGGGATACTGTCATCACCCGACTGCCCATAATCAAAGACGGACAAATCATTGGAGCCATAGCGAAAAGCTTATTCTTAGATATGTCCGGCGCTCAGATATTAATCAAAAAACTACAGGAAACCCAGAAGGAGTTAAATATTTACAAGGAAGAATTGCGCCAAAGCTACCAGGCCAGATGGTATTTTGATGATTTAATCGGTAAAGACAACGAGTTTATAAAAGTAAAATCTTTGGCGTACCATCTTTCCAAAACCGTCTCCAACATTTTGATCACCGGTGAAAGCGGAACCGGCAAAGAATTGTTTGCCCATGCCATCCATAATGCCAGTCCCCGTTACCTGGCGCCCTTTGTTCGGATCAATTGCGCCGCGCTTCCTGAAAGCCTGTTGGAATCGGAATTGTTCGGCTACGAAGAAGGCGCTTTTACCGGAGCCCGTAAGGGCGGGAAACCAGGAAAATTTGAGCTGGCCAAAGGGGGAACTATATTTTTGGACGAAATTGGAGACATGCCGCTGACTATGCAGACCAAGCTGTTGTTGGTACTGCAGGAACGAGTGGTGGAGCGTGTCGGCGGTACCCAGTTGATTCCCACCAACGTAAGGGTAATTGCCGCTACTAATCGCGATCTGGAAAGTATGGTTGTTAACAAAGAATTTCGGCAGGATCTTTATTATCGCTTGAATGTGGTCAATTTAAAGATTCCGCCGCTGCGGGAAAGAATTGCGGATATTCCAATCATAATTAACGAATTGATGCACAGAAT
>DATMYB010000024.1:0-6088 GCA_035561215.1 Syntrophomonas sp.
TTATTAATGCTTTCCAGCAGCTGACCCAGTTCAGCCAGGCGGTTCTGCAGCTGGTTGAAGCTGCTTGCGTCCATATGTTTGCGCACTTCGCCGAGCACAAATCGTTCCAAGCCCAGTTCCTCAACCGCCCTGGCTTGGAGGTCCCTGTTTTCCTGATTGAGTTTGACGATGACCTCCAGCAGTTCCTGCCGCTGCACCAGAACTTGATGAACCCCGTCACTGCCCGGGCTCTGTCCTGGCTCGTTCAATAAATTCCACTGTTTTCCGGCCAGGTCCAACATGATAGAATATAGATCCCTCTGCCGGCCAAAATTATCGGTTATCTGACTCAGATTGCTATCCATAAAAGCTGTCCTCATTATGTCCCCAGAAACGCATGTTGCCTTGCTCCTATTATACCCCAAAACCGGCTTCCATTGAATAGCGAGTCATGGTAAGGTCTGGAATCCCTTCCGTATTCGGACAAATAAAAACCCCCTGTTCTTCTTGCTGAAGAATAAGGGGTATGCAAAGAAGGAGGAGAAAAATGCCAGGGCATCTCCTGATGATAAAACAGGAAATCCCACAAGCGAATCAACTGGAAACGTTTACTACTTGAAAATCACTGGCTTGAAACACCCGGTTTCTTCCCAGGCTTTTTATGGCTCATCCCAGGTCTGGCGCAGATCGTTTAGTATTGCTTCAACTTCATCCAAAACCGCGGGATCTTTATTAATATTGCAGTCCACCAATCTCTGGTGCAGGTAGTCATATAGACGGTAAAGGTTGGTTGAAATGGCGTAATCCATATTCAGGGTGGCCATCAGTTCCATCATGATATCCTGGGTTTTGATTATGTGTTGGTGGGCCCGGGCTATATCCCTGGCGGCAATGGCTTCCCGGGCCTGGCTTATATTGTTTAAGGCTCCGTCATAGAGCATCAACAAAAGCTTCCCCGGAGTCAGGGTCTCCACCTTGGTACGGCGATATTGATCATAAACATTGGCACTAAACACAACTGCTTCCCCCCCGGTTGCATTGATAGGGCGAATCATAAATATGCCCTTCAGGCGATTTTATCTATAAGCAGGCCGGCTTCTGCCTGGATTTTGCCCTGTAACTGTTCAGCGATCTTCATCATGTAATCAGGAGGTATCTCCCGGATGATTTCTCCAGACTCGTTGTCTATCATTCTCACCTGATACCTGCTGCTGCTATCGTGAACCTGGAACTCTATATGATAGTTGGTCAGTTTCATTACACTGTTGGAGAAGGCGGCTGCCTTTTGAACATCCTCCAACTCCGGCATTTTAACGTTGTCAACCTGACCCTGCTTCTGCCTGCTGTCCGCTTTAGGATCCATATCCAAGGGGGCGGCCGGCAAAAGCTCCATGGGCGAAGCCTGCCCGTCAATTCGCATACTTATGGCCTCCTTATCTGAGCTTTCCGTATAGTATCTATCGAAAAAAGGTTTTTAAACCATTAGGCCTTTTACACAAATCCATACCATAGTCCCATATGGTCCTACACATTTTTAAGCACACAAAAATGAACCGGACTGATCCGGCTCTATCAAGATATCTTATTTCATGAAGCGATCCAATAAATAACCCCTATTTCTTTTTGTCAAAGAACCAGGGGTTATTAAGAGAAGGAGGAGAATAAGCCTCAAAGGCTTTACGATTTTGGCGTGCTGATTGGATCTTGGTTTGCAGGCTTTTCATCAATGTTCCTATAATGGAGCTGGCTTGCCGGTCATTGGCTTCTATGCTATTCACCAATTCCCTCAGGATTAGCCCCTGCTCCGGGTTTAGAAAATCCATCACCGAAGTCGCTTCCGGATAGTCTTCCTTGATCTGGTCTATTCCCCGGCGGATTGCTTCCCTTTCTTCCATCAAGCGGTAGACTTGCTCGTTCAGGGTATTATCCGCCTGGGCCTTCCTGGCCAGTTCTAACTGCCGGGCGGAAATCTGCTGCATTTTTTTCATTTCTTCAAGCAGCTTGCTGCTTATTTTTGCTTTGTCCATGGTATTTTTACCCGGAAATATTAACTGCTTTAAGCGCGCTGTTTTGACTGCTGGATGTCTTTCCCAGACTCTTTATGGCCTGATCCCAGGTCTGACGCAGGTCGATAACCAGCTCCTGAACTTCCGTGATCAACTGGCCGTCTTTTTTGATATTGGCTTCCACCAGCTGATTGTACATGAATTCGTACAAGGCCAGCAGGCTCTCGGAAATCTTGTAATCCATATTCAGAGTGGCCATCAGCTCCACAAGTATATTCTGGGCCGCAACTATATTTTCATGAGCTGCAGAAATATTCTGGTTGTTAATAGCCTCCCCGGCGTTGCGAAGATACTTGATCATTCCATCGTATAACATCAGCAAAAGTTTTCCCGGCGACATGGTTTCAACAGTGGTCTTTTGATATTGATCATAGGCATAAGCACTCATATTCACGGTCAATTGCCTCCTACTTCATAAGTTGTTATTATTGGGCCGGCTTATAATCTATGTCTTATATCGGCATAAACGTATGAGCACTTTAGACCGATTCATCGACCAGGATGCCCACCGCATAGTTGATGGTATTTTTTATACTTTCGGCAAATTTGATCATGGCATCACTGGGAATTTCACGGATAGTATCTCCGGATTCACTGTCTATCAGCCTGACCTGGTAGCGGTTTAAATCTTCATGCATTTCAAACTCCAGGTGGTAATTGGCCATTTTCATGGCTTTGTTGGCAAAAACGACCGCTTCCTGAACCCCTTCGGCTTTAGGTCCCTGCTTTTTTTCAGGCATTTTTAATTCAACTGCTTTTTCCATGTTTGCTGCGTCACGATTTGGAAACTTGTTCTCAATGGTAGTCGGATAAGCATCCTGAAAAGCCGCCTGTCCTTCCAGTCTCATGATAGGCGCCTCCCTCAAGTGTATCTCTTACTATATGTATCGGCAAAAGTCAAGGACGCTTTAATATTTTCACACAATTTGGGACCTTAAAGGGAAGCCTTTTTCAAATATGGCTGATTACGCCCGCATAGGAACCATTAAAGTATCTGGCCTTGGCTTTCGATAATATTTTCATAGCGTACGACTAAGGGCCCAAAAATGTAAACCCTCAAGGGAGGATGATATTTATGAAAATAGTTTCTTCTGACGTAGCAATGCGTTCCGGGCATGAGTTGGTGCAGGAAAACCAGTTCAATGAAAGCCTCCGCTTCTGGACTAATGGCCCACAACCAGACACAAATCAGGTCAGCTTCAATACCATAAATATAAGCATTCAGGATTCCCTGGAAATATCCTCGGAAGCCTGGCGAGCCAGAACGGATTGCACTTCCGGAATTCAGGAGGAAGACCTGTTGTCCGCGAAAGACGATGCCAAGATCAAGATGCTCCAGACCTTGCTCGAAGCTCTGACCGGTAAGAGCCTACGATTTTCGGTCCTCAGATTGAAACGTTTGCAAGGGGATCAGGCAATAAGTCTCCCGACTGCCAGGGCGCAGATCGCTCAGATCCGACCGGCTTGGGGTTTAAGCTATGACCGGGTTCAACACTACCGCGAACAGGAGCAGAGCAGCTTTTCCGCCCAGGCGCTTATCAAGACGGCCGACGGGCGCGAGATCAATACCTCGCTGCAATTAAATATGAGCCGGGAGTTCGTATCCCATAACGAAATCCATATCCGGGCCGGCCAGGCTGCCCAGGACCCGCTGGTCATTAACTTTGAAGCTCCGGCCGCCTCTCTTGGTCCGAGGAATTTTCGTTTCGATCTGGATTCAGACGGCACCGAGGAGCAGATTTCCATGCTGGGTCCCGGAAGCGGGTTTTTGGCTCTGGACAAAAACGGAGACGGCACCATCAATAACGGCAGCGAGCTGTTCGGCCCGCAGAGCGGAGATGGATTCGCGGATCTGGCCCAGTACGACGGCGACAGCAACGGTTGGATCGACGAAAATGATGAAATCTGGTCGAAACTGCGCATCTGGTCGGTGGACGAATCCGGGCAACAGCAGCTGGTGGCCCTGGGGCAAAAGGGAGTCGGGGCTATATACCTGGGGCACTTGACCACCCCGTTTTCTATAAATGATATAAATAATGATACTCTAGGCCAAGTTAGAAGTTCCGGCTTCTTCCTGCGGGAAAATGGGACCATGGGAAGCATGCAGCAGGTGGACCTGGTGGTATAAGATAACTATTGCTTGGAGATTGTCGACTCTGTAAGGAGGAATGCACATGGATATAGCAGCCGTTTCGATAGGCTTAAAACAGGTTCAGCTGGCCCAGGCGGCCAGCACTTCGATCCTCAAAAAAGCCATGGACAATGCCCAGGTTCAAGCCCAGGACTTGCTGAAAATTATGGAGCAGTCGGTGCAGCCGCAGTTGGGGGCAAATATTGATCTTGAAGCCTGATCAAGGGCCTTTATTTTACTGAAGCGAATTATTTTACCCTAGCCATGTATACATTACAAAACAACGGATACAGATAATTCTATGCAGCTCATTAACCCCGAAAATACTCAGATTGCAAGGAACTCCCTGGGAGTTTCTTGTTCATTTCTGCATATAAAGGGCCTGTCTAACAACTACGATATATATAGTAGACAATCCATATATTACACAAAAATGCCGTTAATTTGACAGAAATTGATGGAAAACGCTATTAATCCGACTACACATTGCTTAACCTGCACCTTGTACCAGGTAAAATGGGGCAACAGCGTCATTAACTTGAAGTAGGTGATAACCAACAATGTGTTTGATAATTCCAAGATTAGTATTACGATAGGACGGTGAATTTGTTTGAATTACTGTAAAAAATGCGTGATGCCGGATACCAGACCGGGTATTCGCTTTGACGAAGAAGGCATTTGCCAGGCCTGCCGGGCAGAAGAACAGAAAGACAAAACCAATTGGACTGAAAGATGGACCGAATTACAAGAATTGTGCGATAAATATCGCGGCAGCAAGGGCGATGATTATGATTGCATCATAGCAGTGAGCGGAGGCAAAGACAGTCATTATCAGACCTATGTGATGAAAGAACTCATGGGGATGAACCCATTGCTGGTAACGGTTGAGGATAACTTTCCCATGACCGATGCTGGGATACATAATTTGAAAAACATCTCTGAAACCTTCGGCTGTGATATTATCAGCCTTAAACCCAATATTCGGGTGCAGAAAAAGCTAATGCGCAAGACCTTCGAAAAGTACGGCAAGCCTACATGGTATATTGATCGCTTGATCTATACCTATCCCATACATATGGCGGTCAAGTTTCAAATCCCCCTGGTCGTCTATGGTGAAAACATCAATTATGAATACGGCGGCGAACAGCGTAAAGAGACCTATTCAGCTCTGGACCAGATCAACAATGGGGTTGCTTCCGACATACCGTGGGAAGAACTTCTCGATGATTCGATTTCTATGAAAGATCTAAGTCTGTGTGTTTATCCATCACTGGAAAAAACTGAAGCTATCGGACTCGATCCCATGTATCTAAGCTACTTCGTGAGGTGGAACAGCTATAACAATTACCTGTTCTCCAAAAAGAGAGGTTTTAGAGATCTCACTCATGAATGGCGTAGAGAACATACCTTTGAAGATTTTGACCAGGTGGACAGCCGTGCTTATCTGGTTCATTCCTGCATGAAATACCCAAAATTCGGGCATCAAACTGCCACTGATTATGCAGCCCGATTTGTAAGATATGGTTTAATTAGCAGGGACGAGGCTGTAGAGTTAGTGAAAAAACACGATCATAAAATTGATCAACTGTCGGTAAGAGAGTTTTGTGAGTTCACCGGCTATTCTATTACAGAATTCTGGAATATAGTGGACAGCTTTTATAATCCGGATCTTTTTGAGAAGGATTTAAATGGCGAGTGGAAATTGAAAGATCCCGTCTGGGTAAAATAATTCATTTCGAAAAAATGTGTCTGGGGGCGGCATGTAATAAATACCGCCCTTTCGTATGTTTATATTTAGCATGAAATATATGATCCTAAAGTGCCAATTAGTTCATTTTTCCATTCTCGATAGAACGGTAAAAGCTTTTGTTGCACCGTCTCTCTAAGTACATTCCAACTGCTCTTTTCATAC
>DATMYB010000025.1:0-3991 GCA_035561215.1 Syntrophomonas sp.
ATCCAGGAGCTGCAAATGTATCATTTTCAAGGGTTAATACAACAGTTTGTCCATCTTCCTCACCGACATTTAATGCATCCCTGTTTGCCGAAATAGTCGGCGGTGGAGCGTCATCAGCCCAGGTTGTCTGCATAGTCGTAAGCATGCTAAAAATCATTGTCAAAACAAGTACCATTGATAAAAGCTTTTTTCGTCTCATTTTTCTTTCTCATCCTCCCAAAAATATTTTTTCTTATTTCTGCGCCGGCTGAAATACCTCAGTGGCTTAAATTCAAATCATTCGCGCTTGCTTCTTGTTTTTCACATATCAGACGCTTTGCCAGCACAAGATACCCGCCCTTATCCGTGTGGTGTATAAATAACCGGCTTCCACGCTTGAGCATATCCTTTAGAAAGGCATCGTCCACCCCGCACTCGTCATAGAGCCGGACCGCTGCCTGTCTGTACTCCGGCTCTGAGAGCTGTCCCTGAGTAATTTCGGCGGCAAGGGTAATCACAAGCCCTACGCTGCTTTCATCAAGCTGACTGTAATACATGCCTTCGTAGACAAGCTCCCGCTCCTCCCGTTCATCGAAAACCGCCCGTATCCGAAGGTCGCCGCTCACCTCGTCGGATACCACCTGCATAAACCGGGCGTTGGCATAATAAACGCCGGGAACAGGCCCCCGGATTGGCCAAATCATACAAACCACCCCTTTCCGTTTCTCATGTGTTCAAGATAACATTTTGGGGAACCAACAGGTACACCCTAAAAGTTACCTCTTTTGCGGAATGGGCAAAAAAAAACCGGAGGCTTTGAACTCTCTCGGCTTTTATCTGAAATGCTGTTATAGCGCTTAAGTAGAAAAATTTCAGTTGTAGAAATTTTTCTTACATCTATGCTTTTCAACGAGGCGGGAGACATATCCGCCTCGTTATAAAAATATTTTTTTCAATTCACTTCTTTTTCTGACGTGCTTTTTCTCATAGATCGTACCGACGACTTTTTTTACATAGTTATAGGAATAGTGAAGCGCCTCGCCTATTTCCTGATTGGTGTAACCCAGCGCAATCAGCCGCAATATTTTCTTCTCGGTGTCGCTTAAACCGGCTGATGTCTGTTCAATTTTTCCTTCATCTATCCGGATTTCCTGCCTGTTTTTCTCCACCATACTAAGCTGACGGAGCCGCTTGCCGTTTTCCAGATGTACCTTCAGCCGCGCCAGCAGGATTTCCTTGATAAACGGCTTGGTAATGTAGTCTACCGCGCCGCAGGACAGCCCCTTCAGTTCCGCTTCTGTTTTGGTCACCCCCGTGAGAAACACAATAGGAATATCCTGCACATCTTCTATTGCCCGCAGCGCGGTCAGAGTGTCAAAGCCGCTCAACCCCGGCATATCAATGTCCAGCAGGATGATGTCGGGCATATAGTCCGTTTGCAGCAGTGTAACCGCCTCATATCCTGATTTCACACAGCTCACCGCATAATTATCCCGTAGGATTTCTCCCGCCATCTTAAGAAGCGCAGGATCATCATCTACAATCAAAACCCCGTTTTTATCTTCCAACTGCGTTACCTCCAATGGCAATCAGTAGCCGCTCCGCTTCCCGGAATTCTATCTCATCAACCTTTTGCCGGATTTCCCGCAGGCGTTCTATGGTATCCGTCCTGTGGGACAAAGCAATCATGCGCTCAAGCGCCGCAAGAGCGTCCGGCTGTCGGTTGTGTTTAAGCAGTATCATCAGCTCATCCATACTGATACCGGTATTTTCTGTTTCAAGCTGCCCGGTTGGAAGCTCATCAAGCCCTGCAACAAGCTGCTTCAGGCCTTCCTGCGCCCGGCTCCATTCATAGTACAGGATGGGCATAGTAACTTCTATATACGCATCGTTTTCTTCCATACACTGCTTTTCCACCTTGGCGGCAGTATCGGAAAGATTGACGGCTCCCACAGCTCTTGCTTTGCTTTTGAGGGAATGAACCGTAAATTTCAGGCTCTGCCAGTCTTTTTGTGCCTCAGCTTTCACCGCTTCCCGTCTGCTCTTGTCGTAATTTTCCACAAAAAACACCGCCAGATTTTTGTACTGGAGCATGTCGCCGCTCAAATAGCTCAAACCCTCCGCCAGAGTTATACCGTAAACAGCTGCATCCCGCGCTAGCTTATTCTTGACCTCAGGGGGAATCAGCTTCTGTGTGAACCGGTTATTGACCGTTATCAGGTCTGCGGGAAGAAGCCCCATGAGCGTTTCCTCCAGATCCTTCCACATGATGGGTTTGGATAAGTATTTTATAAACCCGGCATTCAGCAAGGTTTGCTTTACCCCGGCCACAACATTGGCAGTCAGGGCCACCACCGGCGTATCAAAGCCGGGGATTTCCTTCAAAGCGCGCAGGGTGTCGATACCGTCCATATCGGGCATCATATAATCCATTAGAATAACATGATAGTGTTTCCTCGTAACCGCCTTGATACATTCCTTTCCACTTGTGGCCGTATCCAACCGCATAAGTGTCCGGGAAAGCAGAGATTTTACGACCAGCAGGTTTTCCGTGCTGTCGTCCACCACAAGGACATAGCCGCCGGGAGCAATAAAGCTGCCTTCTCCTGCCGGTTCTTCTTTTACCGTTATCGTCCGCTTGTCGAGCGGTGTTTTATTATGAACTTTTTGTGGAATCTCCATGGAAAAGACGCTGCCATGTCCCAGGCGACTTTTTACATCAATACGCCCCTGCATCAGCTCGGTGAAATTTTTTGCTATGGCAAGACCCAAGCCGGTGCCTTCAATATTCCGGTGAGCGAGGAGATCCCCCCTGGTGAATGCATCAAACAGCAAGGCGATGTTTTCCTCTTTGATACCGATTCCCGTATCAGCAACCGATATGCAGAGCAGTATTTCATCGGTCGTCTTTCCCGGCTTTTGGGCAAAGGAGAGTGTAACAGTTCCCTGCTCCGTGTACTTTGCCGCATTGCTCAAAAAGTTGACAACCACCTGCTTGATATGTAAAAAATCACCGGTCAGCCCGCAGGGCAGGCTTTCGTCAACCTGGGCCTTAAACCCGATACCACGTCGGCTAACCCGTTCCATTCCAATCATGGCAAGATCATCAATCAAATCCGCCGTTCGGTAATTTTCCGATACGATCTCCAGCTTCCCCGATTCGATTTTTGACATGTCCAAAATATTGTCAATAAGAGCCAGAAGGGTTTTGCCCGCGTTTTGGATATTCAGGCTGTAGTCCCTGACACGCTCTGAGCCACTTTCACGAATGATCACTTCGTTCATGCCCAGCATGACATTGATAGGGGTTCGAATTTCATGGCTCATATTGGTGAGAAAATTACTCTTTGCTTTGCTGAGCTTAAGCGCTTCCACCCGGGCAGCTTCAAGCTCCCGCTGCTGTTTGTTGTACATTCTGAAATGAATATACATGGTAACGCCCAGTGCAAGGCTGACGCTGAAAAATCCGATAATGATGTCCGCTAAAAGCTCCTGTTCCGTTTTAAAAAAGCGGACGCTTTGGGGATATGTATACGCAGCCAGGCAGATTCCTATGTAGACCAGCATCTCTATGACCGTCATCACAATCATTCTCTTGCCTTCCAGCATAAAGACCGTAAACAAAACGGCAAACACAAAGAACGAAGGCATTCCGCTGTGATAGCCTCCGCTGGTAAAAAACAAGACAGGGAAAAAGATAAGAAAGATGATAATCGTAGTGAACATGTAGCACTGCTGATATTTACCGCTCTTGTAAGAGTAGTACAGCAGGCAGAACGCAAGCGTCGCAGTAATCAGATTAACCAGTATATTCCATAATCCTAAGTTTGTAAAAACACCCGAAACCGCCGCTGTGAGACCAATCGCCATGCCCGCCATTGCCAGTACGTTGAACAGCCGCACACGGAAATCCAGGCGTTTGGCTAAAAATTTATCACTGATAAAGCGAAAAAATCTGATCACACAGGCACCTCCCCAAAGGTAAAATCTCTATGTATAAAAGTGTATAGCG